>JANOQL010000001.1:0-5871 GCA_031414835.1 Sphingomonadales bacterium
GCCGATGAAGAAGCGATCACCAACATCGAAACGCTGACCGGCGGCAAGATCGAGCGGCTGGCCGTGGCCAAGCGCGCCGAAGCTGCTCCCACGCCTCCACCGCCAGCCGAAAAGCCTGCCAAAGCGGCCAAGCCCGACGCACGAACGCCAAGAGAACCACGCGAACCCCGCCCAACGCGGGAGACCCGCGAACCACGCGAGCCTCGCCAAAGTCGCGCGCCCAGACTTGACGAAGCCACCGCGCCCCCTGCCCCCCGCCCCGAAAGGAAACCCCAACACCCCCGCCAGCCAGATCGAGTTGCGGCAAAGGCAGACGACGATGATGATGGCGGCTGGGGCGGCCCCGTGCCTGACTTTTTGAAGGCGACGCTGGGGCGGTAGGCGTTCAGGTGGTCGGCATGGACGGTTTGGGTGAAAGCGAAACGGTCGTTCTTGGGAACGCAAATACAATGGGGAGTTTAGAGCTCACAGCCTATTGACGTGACTCTTGCCGGAGAAGCCTCACCTGTTAAGTTCGCTCTATAGGAGAGGGGAATGTCGAGCTACGATCTAATACCCGAGGAAGTGTACGAAAATCTTCCTGAGGAGGCTGCGGACAAATTTGTTGTTCTCGTACGGACCGCCCAAGCCAATTTGCAGCGGCTGATGGACGATTCCAATTCGGGAGACTTTTCAGGCGAGCTGCGAAGCCAGTTCATGGCGATCATTCAAGGTTCTGCTGGGGCGCTGGGTATTGAGGGACTCGAAAAAGAGACACCTTCTATGGACTATAGCGACTATAATCGGTTTCAAATTATCGTGACAGGAATAGTTGCCAAGGTTCGATTGCTTGGAAATACGCTTTCATTGCCAGAATCGGTTGAGCTTGGGCGAGTTACAAAGGCGAAAATCCACCAAGAGGTGGATCAACTTCGAACATATATTGCCGCGCTAGATGTGACTGATGCGCAAAAGCGGGCGATGAATGAAAGGCTAGACGATCTGCTACATGAACTCAGTAAGCGAAGGCTCAGTTTTGCCCGTGTGATGGCGGTCGCTGCATCAATCATGGGGGTTGTCGGCGGGTCTGCCACCGCAATTGCCGCAGCGCCAAAGATCCCGACCGGCATATCCTTCATTATCTCTTTGATCGGGCAGGATAAGGAAACGGAGGAAAAAGAGAAGGCTCGTCTCTCGCCTCCTCAACTAAAAATCGAGCAGAAGGCCGCCGCGCCAGTGAACACAGGCAGTCTTGTGGATGATCTGGATGAAGATGTCCCATTTTAATCGACAAAAGTTCGGAGCGGTCAATCGACGCCCGTTTGGCGGCTTTTGACCATTTGACCCCTACCCCACCACCCTGTTCACAAACCCATCCCAGTCGAACCCCGCGCCCGGGTCGCTGCGGCGTTTGGGATCGACGGCGGCGTGCGAGAGTAGCCAGCGGAGGTTGGGGTATTTGGCCCAGGCGTAACGCACAATTGCGGCGGTGGCTTCGATTTGCCAATCGCTGAAGGCGTCGCCATCGCCTTGCGTGTTGACGATCTCGATGCCGAGCGACCAGGCGTTGATCGCGTTGCGCCCGGCGTTGACCTCCGGATGTGCGCATTCGGGGCGGACGTGCCACGCGGCGCGGGCTTCGGGGACGACGGCGATGACGGCCTTCCCATGAAGCGCTTCGCGTTCAGCGGGCACCAGCCAGTGCGCCGAGGCCTTGACGCCCGCGTTTCGCCACCAATCGAGCGCGCCTGCCGCGGTGCTGCCTGCGGTGGCGTGGATAACGATGCCCTCAATCGCAGTCATCGCATCGCCCGGGCGCGGCGACGCGCGGTGGGTGCCGAACCAGTCGAAGTCGGGGACGATGTGTTCGGGCAGCCGCTGCGGCGCCGGGCGGAGGGCGGGATCGAGTTCGAGGATGTAAGTGCGGGGATCGGGCATCGGATGTCTCGTTTGTGAGTGTGACGAGAAACCCATTTGGAACATTGGTCTATGTCTGTCTGTGATCCCTATTGCACTAGTGCCGCTTCCGTCATTGCGAGCCCTTCGACTGCCCTGCAGGCGCTCAGGATAAACTTCGGTTTCGCCGAAGCGCGGCAATCCAGTGGCCAGCGCCGCACAGTCTGGATTGCCGCGTCGCTATGCTCCTCGCAATGACGAAAGGTTTCGACTCCCTCCTTCGCGGCCTTCGCGGTCCTTCGCGCTCTTCGTGTGAAACCGGCGACGCTCGAAGCACTCGAACACCAGTCATTTCACGCAAAGGTCGCAAAGGACCGCTAAGAGCGCGAAGTAAGGATTTTTATCCTACCGCGGTCACCTCAAGTTCGACCATTATTGCCGGATCGTAAAGACGGCTCACGCCCAACAACGTCCCGCACGGATGCGTTCCGGTTTTCGATGCCCACAGCCCCATTACCGCAGGCGCGGCGGCCATGAACGCATCGACGTCGGTGACATACATATTGAGCCGGACGATATTGTCGGTCGTCATCCCCGCTTCGGAAAGCGCCGCGACCACCTGTCGCCACGCCTCTTCGACCTGTGCCTGCATATTGCCTGCGTGCATCGCGCTGCCATCGGCGGCTGACGCGGTCTGCCCCGACAGGAATACGATGCGCGCCGCACCCTCAACCGCGACGCCGTGGCTCAGGTTAAAATGCCCGAGCCAAGGCGTCGGATTGAGTGCAGTTTTCTGCATCACACGACGCCGTATGCCAGCATCGCATCGGCGACCTTCTTGAAGCCTGCGATATTCGCGCCCTTCACATAATCGCAATAGCCGGTGCTGTCGGTGCCATATTCCTGGCAGCGACTGTGGATGCCCGCCATAATGTCGAGCAGCAGCTTTTGCAGCTCGTCTTCCTTCCAGCTGATCCGAGCCGAATTCTGGCTCATTTCGAGGCCCGAAACCGCGACGCCGCCTGCGTTGGCCGCTTTGCCAGGAGCGAACAGGATCTTGGCGGCCTTAAAAACATGAACGCCATCGAGATCGGTCGGCATATTGGCGCCTTCGGATACCGCGATGCAGCCATTTTTGACGAGCATTTTGGCGTCAGCACCGAGCAGTTCGTTCTGCGTTGCGCACGGCAATGCGA
Organism: Sphingomonadales bacterium; assembly: GCA_031414835.1. Lineage (GTDB taxonomy): Bacteria > Pseudomonadota > Alphaproteobacteria > Sphingomonadales > Sphingomonadaceae > Aquisediminimonas. The sequence continues at coordinate 3,072 of JANOQL010000001.1, forward strand.
CATCGCAAACGACCCCCCATGGCGTTTTGCCCGGCGTGAAGGTCGCGCCCTTGAACTCGTCGCAATACTCCTTGATCCGCCCGCGCCTGACATTCTTGAGGTCTTTCACCCAATCGATCTTTTCCTGCGTCATGCCATCGGGATCGTGGATGAAGCCTTCGGAATCGCTGAGCGTGAGCACCTTGCCGCCGAGCATCGTGACCTTTTCCGCAGCGTGCGTCGCGACGTTGCCCGATCCCGAAATCACCGCGGTTTTGCCTTCCAACGTCTGGCCCTTGGTCGCGAGCATATTCTGGAGGAAATAGGTCGCACCATATCCTGTTGCTTCGGTGCGGATCAGCGATCCGCCATATTCGAGGCCCTTGCCGGTCAGCACGCCAGTAAACTCATTGGTCAGCCGCTTATACTGGCCGAACATATAACCGATTTCGCGGCCGCCGACGCCGATATCGCCGGCAGGAACGTCGGTGTCTGCCCCGATATACCGATACAGCTCTGTCATCATCGACTGGCAAAAGCGCATCACTTCGCCATCGGACTTGCCCTTCGGATTGAAGTTCGATCCGCCCTTGCCGCCGCCCATCGGCAACCCAGTGAGCGCATTCTTGAACGTCTGTTCGAATGCCAGAAACTTGAGAACGGACTCGGTGACCGACGGATGGAAGCGGATGCCGCCCTTGTAAGGCCCGATCGAATTGTTGTTCTGCACCCGCCACGCGCGCTGGACGCGGATATTGCCCTTGTCATCCTGCCAGCAGACGCGAAAGCTGATGACGCGATCGGGCTCGGCAATGCGGCGGAGAATTTGCTGGCTGTGATATTTTTCCTTGTCGGGGCCCGCCATGAACTCAAAAATATCTTCGGCAACTTCCTGCACTGCCTGAACAAACTCAGGCTGGCCCGGATTGCGTTTCTTGACGCCTTCGACGAATGTATTGAGATCGACATGTTCTGAAACGGCCATTGCACACTCCCCCTGCGGTGAATTTGTTGTGCAACCCGATTGGACCCGCCTTCGATTCGAGACAGTATCCTGCATCACAAGCCTAGCGAAATATCCACGCTTTAAAAGCGGGTTTCAGCTGCTCAGTATCTCGGCAATGGCCGCTGCCACATCGTCGATATCGGCCATGCCATCGACCCTGCTCACCAATCCGCGCGCTTCGTACGTTGGCAAGATCGGTGCGGTCTTGTTGCGATATTCCTGCATCCGCGTCCGGACTGTTTCTTCATTATCGTCGGGACGACGTTTGAACTCGGTCGATCCACACGCGTCGCAAACGCCTTTGGCCACAGGAAGTTTATAGGTGTCGTGATATCCCGCATTGCACTTAGCACAGGTATAGCGCCCGGTAATCCGCGCGACGAGCGCGTCTTCATCGACTTCCAGTTCGATCACATGATCGAGCTTCCGCCCGCGAAGATCGAGAATGGCATCGAGCGCGTGTGCCTGTGCTTCGGTCCGTGGGTAACCATCGAAGATCACGCCTGTATTCGGCGCAAGATCGTCAAGCGCATCGCCAATGATCCCCGACACAATATCATCGGAAACGAGTTCGCCTGCGTCCATCACGGCCTTGGCTTTCACACCTGTCGGGGTGCCTGCCTTCACGGCTGCGCGCAGCATGTCACCTGTTGAAAGCTGCACCATGGCGCGCTCGTCGACGAGGCGGCTGGCCTGGGTGCCTTTCCCTGCTCCGGGTGGACCCAACAATATGATATTCAATGCCCCGCCCCTCTCCGGCTGGGTGCAACGATCAGCGTCGTGCACCTTTCAGCTTCGATTTCTTGATGAGATCGCCGTATTGATGCGCGAGCAAATGGCTCTGAATCTGTGTCACCGTATCGATTGTCACGTTGACAACAATCAGCAAACTGGTGCCGCCCAGATAAAACGGGATGCCTGCGGCTGCGACCATATATTCAGGCACAAGGCAGATGAAGGTGAGATACGCCGCCCCCAAAACCGTAATCCGCGTCAGCACATAATCGAGATACTGCTCGGTGCTTTTGCCCGGACGGATTCCGGGAACAAAACCGCCATAGCGTTTGAGATTGTCGGCAGTTTCTTCAGGATTGAAAACGACAGCAGTGTAGAAAAAGCAGAAGAAAATGATCCCGGCCGCATATAGCGCCATGTAGATCGGCGATCCGTGCTGAAGCGCGCCAGTGATCGTCAGAACAAAGTCACCCCACGCACTCTCACCCGCCGCCTGCTGGCCAGAAAACTGAACGATCGTCAGCGGCATCAGCAGCAGCGACGACGCAAAGATCGGCGGAATGACGTTTGCGGTATTGATCTTGAGCGGCAGGAACGATTTTTCCTGCTGCATCGATCCGCGCGCGGTCTGGCGTTTGGGATACTGGATCAGAACGCGCCGTTGCGCCCGCTCCATAAAGCAGATGCCGGCGATCAGCCCGAGCACCAGCACAATCATGCCCATGATCAGCAGCGGAGACATTGTGCCAGTCCGCCCGCCTTCGAGGACGTTTGCGATCGAAGTCGGCAAATGCGCGACGATGCCTGCCATAATGATCAGCGATATGCCGTTCCCGATACCACGACTGGTGATCTGTTCGCCTAGCCACATCAAGAACATCGTGCCGCCGAGCAATGCGGTAACGCACGCAATGCGGAACAGCCAGCCCGGGTCGCCGACCGCGACCACACCCGAAGTTGCTCCGCGACCCATCTGCTCGAGCGGCAGCGCAATCATGAAAAAGCCCTGGACAATCGTCAGGCCAACGGTGCCGAAGCGGGTATAATGATTGAGTTTTTTGCGCCCGCTTTCGCCCTCCT
>JANOQL010000002.1:0-5712 GCA_031414835.1 Sphingomonadales bacterium
GGCTGCACATCGATCAGCGCATAAGCGAGGATCATCGCAATGCTCATCGAGACAGCAATTTTGAGCCACCGGAAATTGTCGTGCCTCATGAATCCGTCATGCGTCCCGTCGCTGCGGACGCGGCCTGTCTGGACGGCTTGACGAGGAGCTTGGGTCGCCATCGTCAATTCCCCTTGTCGAGCCGTGCGATGCTCAAAAACGCCTCAGGTGCAACGCGGATGGCAGCGCCAGTCGGGCACGCGCGAACACACGCCGGCCCACCCTCGATGCCTGAACACATATCGCACTTGATCGCCTTCTTCGCCTTTTCGACCGCCGGATCGGCGTTGGCGTAAGACCATTTCTTTGTCGGCTCACCTGGCCCAGGCCCCGATCCAAACAACAACCAGCTCAGCAGCCCTGGCTTTTTCGGCGGCACTGCGTCCATCCGGATCACCCCATACGGGCAGTTGCGCTGGCAATTGCCGCAACCGATGCAGGTGTCCTGAATATAAACCTCACCATCGGGGCCGCGGTGGATGGCGTTGGGCGGGCAATCGGCCATGCAATGCGGATGTTCGCAGTGGCGGCACGATGTTGGCACATGCAAATGCGCAAACGTCCGCCCGGCTTCACGATCCAGCCGAGACAAGCCATCGTGGCTGTCAGCGCAGGCCTTTTCGCAATTGTCGCAGCCCACGCAAAGGTTCTCGTCGATCAACAACACGTCGGTTGCTTCGCCTATGCCATTTTCAACGAGGAAATTGGCCACGTTCGAATACATATCGACGACGCCCGAAAAACTGTCCTTCTTGGCTTCGATGAACGCGTTGACATCCTGACGTGAGGCCATGTCCTTGCGGAGCTTTTCGAGCAGCGCGGGACGTTTCTGCATCAGAATATTGAATGAATAGCCTTCTAGGCGAATGACCTCGGATTTGACCGCGGCGCGCACCGTCGCGGTGCGTTTTCCGCCCCCGATCAATGTCATTTCACCGACGTAAGACCCTGCCGGGAGGTAAGACAGGAAGACTGGCTTTCCACCAATCTTTTTCTCGACGACCATTGAGCCCTGTCGGACGACGAAAATATCGGTGCCTTGTTCACCTTCGGTGATCACCGGCTTGCCTGCGCTAACCGTCTGAATCTCGTAGGCGTCGAGGACTTCCTTCAGATCCTTGCGCTCAACGCCCGATCCGAACAGCTGAAGAAGCTGACGCTCGGTCGAAATCCGCTCGATCGCGCGTTTGGCAGCCGGAACCTGACTTTGCAGTCGCAACGCTGCTGTTCGTGAAATCTCGACACAAATGCAATTTTGCGCGGCAATGACGGTTGCGCCGCGACGTCGCCCGGAAATCAACCCGACTTCGCCGAAGATCGTGCCCATCTCGATCGCAACCGTCCGGCTGGGATCATTGGGATCGATCTGGACCGCGACCGATCCGGCCGCCGTCGCAAACAGTGACGATCCGGCCTCATTACGGACGAAAATCTCATCGCCCTTCCGATAAGCGCGCACTTCGGAATCGAGCATGAATTCGCGCATCTGGAGCGGCGACATTTCCTGCAAAATAATGACGTTGGTGCGCAGCAGATCGAGCCAGTAATCGACGCTATATGTCCCGGGCAGATCCTTGAATTTGGCTTCAAGGATCGGCTCATCGGCTGGCTTGAGAGTCGTGTTGCCATTGATGAATTCAACGACATCATGCCCCTGGTTCATGCAGTGCTTGATCAAAGGGTAACCCGCCAGCGCACCGATTACGAAAATACCGTTCTTGGTCGTTTCGAACACCGGCGATAGCTTTGGGTAAGCCATGCGGTCAGGGCTTGTGAATTCGATCCCGCTTTTTTCCACGAACGCACGCGGCGGGGCCGAACCCATCCGCGCGATAATCCGATCGCATTTGACCTTCACTTCGCCATCAGGCGTATCGAGCGAGATAAACCCCGGCTCGACGAGACTTGGTGTTGTGCCAGCGCGGACGACGACACGACCTGTATCGCGCGCTTCGAACAACGCCTTCACATTCGCGTCTTTGGCCGTCGAAAATTCGGGCCCGCGATTGACGATGGTTACGGTGTTTCGCTGCGCCATATCGGCAGCAAGGCCCAGCGCGTTTTCAATGCCCGCGTCTCCGCCTCCGATCACACAGATATGTTCGTCGATATATTCGGTCGGATCATCGAGCTGATACTGGACGTGCGGGAGATCGCCGCCCGGGCACCGCATCAAATTGGGATTCCCTTGTGTCCCGATTGCAAGGATAACGTGTTCGGCCTGAACCTTATCGCCACTCGTCAGCTCAATCGTGAAATTGCCCTTGTCACCGCTGATCGCTTTGACCTCTGCGTTCTTGCGGACATTGACGTTGTTCCCGGCAGTCTGAATGTCCCATGTTTCAAGGATCGCCTCGCGCTTGCCCGCGGCAAAATCGACGTCAGCGCGCAATATCAGCTGGTTGGGCGTCGCCATGACGTGCTTGCCCTTCTGATACTTGTAGATTGTATCAGAAAGGTGATCGGTTTTCTCAAGCAGGACGTGCGACAGGCCCAGCTTCGCGGCGCGCGATGCAGCAGCAAGGCCCGCTGGCCCGGAGCCTACAATCGCAATCCTATACAGGTCTGACAAGTTCCCACCCCCCGCTTCAGGCCAAAAACCACCGACTTGTTTTCAAGCCCGATATCTGATTTCAGGTGCGAACCCAGTGCCTACTCTATCATCTGGATTCGATTGCGCTAGTGGCGAAATGCGCAAAAAAATGCGGTAAAGGATGGAAAAACGGTGACCGAGAACACAGTCGAGACCAAGAGCGATAACAAAATCGCGCGTTGGGCATTGATCATTGCTGCGCTTGTCGCTGTTGCTGCGGTTGGTGTTTCGATTTGGCGCGGCCAGGCTGGCACTGCTGTTGAGGCCACGACAGAAAGTGGCGAAGCTGGCGATGTCGAAACGCGGATAGCATCGCTCGAAGCAAAGCTGAAATCCGAACCGAACGATGCCAACGGATGGCGGATGCTCGGCTGGTCGCTTTTTGGAACAGGAAAATATGCCGAAGCTGCATCGGCCTATGCCAAAGCCGTCCAGATCGAACCGGGTAACGCAGAATACTGGTCCTCGCTTGGCGAAGCACGCGTCATGGCCGGGAAAGGCGACGTTCCTCCAGAAGCCAAACAGGCATTCGACAAAGCCATCGCACTCGATGCAAAAGACCCGCGAGCGCGATACTTCCTTGCGGTGCAAAAAGACATGGCGGGCGATCACAGCGGCGCAATCGACGCCTGGTTTGCACTGTTGGCCGATACGCCTGCAGGCGCCCCTTGGGAAGAAGATGTACGGAAAGTCATCGCCCAAGTTGCCGAGAAGGAAAAGATCGACGTATCGGCTCGTTTGAAGGCATTGCGCCCTGCTGCTGCCGCGCCGGGCGGTGCCGCAATGGCAACCGCGCCGATCCCCGGCGCAAGTTCAGCGCAAATGCGCGAAGCAGCGGCGCTGCCAAAGGGGCAGCAGGATGCGATGATTTCGGGCATGGTCGATGGTCTTGACAAGAAACTGGCCGCCAACCCTGACAATCCACAAGGCTGGATCATGCTGCTGCGCAGCCGGATGCAGTTGGGTGAAACCGCCAAGGCCAGCACCGCGCTGAAAACCGCGCGCTCGACCTTCGCGAACGATCCGCAAAAGCTCGGCATGGTCAATGCGGCGGCAAATGAACTGGGTGTGCGCTAACCGACGTTGAGACTGTCTGGCGCGACAATCGCGTCAATCATCGATTCCGCTATATCACGCCGCACCTGCTGGTCGAGGATCAGCATCGCAAGGCCGTGGACCAGCGACCATGCGCGGAGCATCGCGACGAACTGCGTATCGCGTGGCGTATCCCGAGGCAGCATCGACGAAACACCCATTCGCAGAAGATGCGCGGCACTCCCCGCCGGGCTTTCATAATCCGGATGGGTATTGGCAGGTGTATAAGCGAACATGAGGCGGAACAGCGACGGGTTGGCGAGCGCAAACCGCACATAGGCGCGCCCGCTGCCCGCGAAACCTTCAGCGCCGCCTGCGCCTCCTGCCGCCGCTTGCTCCTTGGCCAGCCGCGCAAATCCCGCATCGGCAAGCGCTGCGAGCATCGACTGCTTGTCAGGAAAATGGCGGTAAATCGCGGTTGCACTCACCCCTACGCGTCGAGCCACTTCGCGCAACGAGAAGGTGTTGGCATCCCCGCTGGCGAGCAGTTCAAGTCCCGCGTCGATCAGCGCGGTCCGCAAATCGCCGTGATGATAATTCTGCTTCACAACTTTGATGTTGACACTGTTATCATTGATACTCATGTTGGCGCTGTAAACATAGCCGAGTCGGCTGGCAAGCGAGGAGAATGGCAATGGCAGGTGCAGTGGAAACATTGATCCGAAAAACGGTCGGCAAAGGCATCGGCACGGTTGCCGAATTCAACCGCAATCGGATGAAGGCGGAACCGCCAAATGCCTATTTGTCGGGCATCCACGAGCCAATGAAAAGCGAAGTCACAATCGACGCGCCTTCGGTCACTGGTATCATCCCGGCCGAACTCGATGGCCGCTATGTCCGCATCGGCCCCAACCCTGCCACGCCGCAGAACCACGAAGCCTATCACTGGTTCAGTGGGGACGGGATGGTCCACGGCGTTCGGATCAAGGATGGCAAGGCACTCTGGTATCGCAATCGCTGGATCAGATCGACCGCAGTGGCGCAGCATCTCGGTGAAGCCCCTGCCCCCGGCCCGCGTGGCGCGTTCGATACCGTCAACACCAACGTGCTCGGCCATGCCAACAGCACCTGGGCGTTGGTTGAAGCGGGCGGGTCTCCCGTACGGATCGATGAAGAGCTCAACACGATTGCCTATGACAAGTTCGGTGACACACTGAAGGGCACGTTCACGGCGCACCCGCACCTCGATGCCGACAGCGGTGAAATGCACGCGATCTGTTACGATGCGCAGGTTCCCGGCGTCATCCGCCATGTCGTTGTCGATAAGGCAGGCAAGGTCCGGCGCGAAGAGCCGATATCGGTTCAGGATGGCCCTTCGATCCATGACTGCATGATCACCAAAACCTATGTGATCATCCTCGATCTGCCAGTCACTTTTTCAATGAAGCGTCTCTTGGCCGGTTACAAATTTCCTTATGCGTGGAACCCGGAACACAAAGCGCGCGTCGGGCTGTTGCCGCGCGAAGGCAAGAACGAAGACGTGATCTGGTGCGATGTTGAACCCTGCTATGTCTTCCATCCTGCCAATGCGTTCGACAATCCTGACGGCACGGTGACGCTCGATGTTTGCGCGCATGATTCGATGTTTGCCGAAAGCACGCGCGGCCCCGATTCGAAATCAGTTCAGTTCGAACGCTGGACGGTCGATCCCGTGGCTCAAAAGGTGATGCGCAAGACCATTGATGCAGACAGTCAGGAGTTTCCCCGTCCTAACGAGCGCCTGATCGGCAAGCCGTATCGCTATGCCTATACGGTCGCGCTTCCCGAAGGTGGCGATGCAGGTTTCATGAGCCAGACTCAGCTTTATAAGCACGATCTTGAAGCGGGCACCCGTGTTACCCACGACTTCGGCAGCGGTCGAATTCCGGGCGAATTTATATTCGTCGAACGGCAATCGCCTGCCTCGGAAGATGATGGCTGGCTCATGGGCTATGTGATCGACAAGGCCAGTGAAACGACCGAACTCGTCATTCTCGATGCACAGA
>JANOQL010000003.1:0-2109 GCA_031414835.1 Sphingomonadales bacterium
CCACAGTGTCGATGTGTTTGCGGTCCAGGCCGAACTGGCGAGCAAACTCACGCCGTCACTGGAACGCTTGTTGACGATCCCCGCAGCGCCACGCGGGCATAACTGGTCCGATGAAGATGTGCGGCAAGAGCTTGAGAACAATGCGCAGGGCGTCCTCGGCTATGTCGTGCGCTGGATCGATCAGGGGATCGGCTGTTCGAAGGTGCCCGACATTCACGATGTCGGACTGATGGAAGACCGCGCGACGCTGCGGATCAGTTCGCAGCATATCGCCAACTGGCTGCTCCACGGGGTGTGCACGAGCGATCAGGTCGATGCGGCGTTTGCGAAGATGGCCGCGAAGGTCGATGCGCAGAATGCAGGCGATCCGCTTTACCAGAAGCTCGAAGACAACAGCATCGCGCTCAAGGCTGCGAGGGCGCTGGTGTTCGAAGGCGTTGAGCAGCCCAATGGCTATACCGAGCCGTTGCTCCACCGCTTCCGGCAGGAGAAGAAGGCGGGTTGACCCATCAAAACTCGTCATTGCGAGCGAAGCGTGGCAACCCAGAGCCACGCGTCACACAGCCAGGATTGCCGCGTCGCTTCGCTCCTCGCAATGACGAACGTTACTTAGTCGTCGCCATTTGTGCCGCCTTCCAGTCCATCGCGTTGCGGACACGCCATTCTACCGAGGGGTGGGTGTAGAACAGAAACTCCTGCACCGGATGTGGGCGCGGATTGCGATATTCGGCGGTCTTGACGAGTGCGGTTGCCAGCGCATCGGGCAAGTTGGCTGTCCGCAGCGAATAATTGTCCGCCTCGCGTTCGCCCATTCGTGTCATCCCGCTCAGGACCGGCGTCGCCAGCGTCAGCAAAAACCCGATGACGAACAGCAATACCGGCAATCCGGCCGCTTCGTCGATGGCCGCTGTGTTGCCAAACCGGGCGGCGAACCAAGGGTAAAGGCGTTCGGCGAGGAAAAATGCCACAAGTGCCAAGACAGAAACCAGCGCAACCGATCGCCAGATGTGCCCGAGAACATAGTGCCCGATTTCATGGCCCGTGACCGCTTTCACTTCATCGAGCGATGCCTTGTCGAGCGCGACGTCCGAAATCGCAATCCGGGCTGATCCGAAGATGCCGGAGACGTTGGCGGTAAAGTTGTTCGACTGCCGCGACCCATCGAACATGAAAATCCGATCGTACGGAATACCAGCCTCATCGGCCATCCCGAGCAACGCTGTGCGAACCGGGCCTTCAGGCACTGGCTTATATTCGTTGAAGATTGGTTCGATCAGGATCGGCGCGAGGAGCAACGTGATCGCCGCGACCGCAGCGGTAAAGCCGCCGCCCCATAGCCACCACCGCCGTCCTGTCCGGCGCATGAGCGCGTAGATGCCGAGGAAGAACGCAGCGCCAAGCAGCACGCTGATCGCAAACCCGATCAGATCCTGCATCAGAAAATCAGTGAAAGGCTGGCTGGTCCGGCCATAAGATTTATCGCGATACCATTCGGCATAGACCGACCATGGAAACGACAGGACTCCGGTCGCAAGAAGCGCTGCTACAGATACAATGAAGGTTTGGCCTGCCCATCCTCGCTTCGACAATCGCACAGCAAGCCGGTCAACCCCGCCCCAGCGCACGACAAGCCACGTCACGATCGCACTAGAGATAAGACCACCGAGGATCATCCAGTGGCTGCCGATCGTATAGCTGGCCGCTCTGGCGAGCTGTTCAGCGCCGAGGCTATCTATCATTTTCGCGGTTTCGGCTGCTGGGTTGAATGTCATGGGTCGCTCCGTCTGTTCGGGCTGTATTGCAGAGATACTACACCATATGCAAGCTCACCTGCCCACCGCTCAAATCCGCGCTTCGCCCCATTCGATCCATCCGAACGGGCGGGGCGTTTTGGGCATATAGTTGCGCTCGACATTCGAGAGGCCGAAACCGGCGGCCGCATAAGCGTCGGCAATCGGGCGCGTGAGGTGGCATCCGCCGCCGATCCGTTTCCACACTGGCTCAATCCGCCGCTGCCATGCCTGCACCGAAGCATCGGGAGCGCTGCCATGTTCGAGAAACAGCGCCTTGCCACCGGGCCGAAGCACCCGGCGCATTTCGGCGAGAACC
>JANOQL010000004.1:0-2511 GCA_031414835.1 Sphingomonadales bacterium
AATTTTGGGCGCAAACCAGCGGCCGGCAATCGCTTCATACAGCGCGTCCTTGCTGTCGAAAAAGCGGTAAATATTGGCAGGCGACATGCCTGCTTCGCGCGCCAGTTCGGCAAGCGTCGGGCTGCTCCCATTGGTGCGCGCAATCATCATTTCGACAGTGTCGAGCAGTTGAATGCGGGTGGCTTCGATATCAGTCGTGGGTCGTGCCATGACGACACTCCGTATTAGAGTTATAATACGGTTTTATGACAGGTGAAGATAAACGTCAATCGTCAGTGGTATCAGCCACGCGCTGCCATCATTTCGGCCACCGTAACGAACTTCTCGCGCGGCGAACCTTCGCGCGCGCGCGCGGTTTCCGCGTCTTCGATAGCCTTCCAGTCGGCAAAGCTGACGACATCGACGTTTCGGCTTGCCAGCAACGCATCTAGCACCGCGCGCCCGGATTTGCCGGTGCCCGCAGGGACATCTTCGCCGATCAATGCCGCGATCGCCTGTCCATCGGGTCGGTTGGTGCCAATCGTTCCCGATGGCCCGCGCTTGGCCCATCCGACGCAGTACAGGCCAGGCAGGATGCGCCCATCGCTATTGGCAAAGCGCCCGCGGCCATGTTCGTAAGGCACGCCTTCGATTGGCGGCGTCTGATAGCCGATACACGCAACCACCAGCCGCGCGGGGATCGTGTAGCGCTCTCCCGTCGGCACAGAGCGCAGATCGGCATCGAGAATCGTTCGTTCGACGATGACACGTTCGGCTTGGGTCTTGCCTTCGATCGCAACAGGCATCGCGAAGAAATCGAAATCGACGGTGATTGGCTTGGGCGGCGCATCGCTGGCTGCAAACTGTCGCAAATGGCTGACCGATTTTCGCATTCCGGGTTCGAGCAGCGCGTCGTCATCGGCGGGCGGCAGGTCAGCAGCATCGACCGAAGGCGTGGCGCGTTCAAGATGGCCGAGTTCGCCCAGTTCCTTCGGCGTCATCGCGATCTGGTGCGGTCCGCGTCGCCCCAGGATGCTGATCCGCACGATTCCGGAATGATCGAGCGCGTCAATCGCGTGGGCCACAATATCCGAACCCGTGAATTCGCCGCGCGTTTTTGAGAGGATGCGCGCCACATCGAGCGCCACATTGCCATTGCCGATCACCACCGCGCCCGGCCCTGTCAGATCGGGCGCAAGACCGGCAAAATCGGGGTGGCCATTATACCAGCCGACAAATGCTGCCGACCCTACCACACCCGGCAGGTCCGCACCGGGTATGTCGAGTTTCCGGTCATCGGGCGCTCCTGTTGCCAGAACCACGGCGTCGTAGAGCGATTGCAACTCGGGGATCGTCACATCGCTGCCCACGGTCACATTACCGACAAAGCCGACATTGCCCGACAGGCTGACGGCTTCATACCGCTTGTAAACGCCCTTGATCGACTGGTGGTCGGGCGCGACGCCGAACCGGATCAGGCCGTAGGGCACCGGCAACCGGTCGATGATATCGATCGCCACATCGTCACCGAATGCCTTTTGCGCAGCTTCTGCGGTGTAGTATCCGGCCGGTCCCGATCCCACGATGGCGATATGCCGCATTCACTCACTCCCCGTCGCTATGGCAATGACGCTAACGCCGCCGCGCCCGAGTGCAAGCCAATCAACCTTTGGCGAAGAATAGCGTCTGTATCAGCCGCCCGTTTTCGGGCCTGTCACCGAACGCAGGCGCGGCGTTGTGGAACAGCCATGGCGAAAACAGGATCAGCCGGTTGAACCGCATCGGGGCCACAAAACTCCGTTCCCATTTCGACGGCGATCGGGTGTCCTTGTTCACCACGTCTTCGACCAGTGCATTGATATCGGCATAGCCCGCCGCGTTGATCCGCGCGATGTCGTGCGGAACTGCCTCAAGTCCCGTCCGCCGATGGCGGAAAAAGTCGGTCCCGCCGCGACAATGTTCGGGGAGCGAGAGATACAGGATGCCCGAATAGTGGCACGGGTCGATATGGACGCCCGTAACGCCCTTGTCAGCCTTCAAGGTGAGGCGACAATGCCCGTGCATCGTATCGGGTGCAGCGATCAGCGGCTCACCCACCAGCGATGATACCGCAGCCTCCATCCCCCCGACATCGAGCGGCGTATCGGACATCAACCCCGGATAATTCCCCGCTTTCTTTGCAGGATCATAGCCAAGCGCCAGCGCCTGCCGCCGCGCCGCGAGCGGATCGGCAAGGAAATCGTCAATGATCAGGAATGATGCGAGCATCTTTTACTGCTTCGTTGGAACGAGCCAATCCGGCCGGTTTCCCGGTCCGAACCATCCCCAGTCACTGAGAGTTTCGATCCAAAGATCAGCACTGAAAAATTGGTAGCTCTCAAAAAGCTGCGAGACCCACATTCCCGAGTCCCTAAGCAGATGTCGCTTCGTTTCATTACTGACCAAATATGCTCCATTGATCGAACCAAAGTCCGAAAGAAATCCTTCGATTTCAATCGCCTCGCCCGTTTGCAGAATGACAGTTGCCGGAGC
>JANOQL010000005.1:0-8740 GCA_031414835.1 Sphingomonadales bacterium
GCCAGGTGCGTATCTGCCAGCAGCGGGGCCGAACCCGAAATGAACAATCGCATAGTGCCCACATCATCGCGCCCGAATTCAGGATCGGCGAGCAGGCGTGTGTAAAACGTCGGCACGCCCATCAATATCGTGCCAGCGCGCATATGGTGCCGGACATCGGCAGGATCGAACCTGTCGAGAAAGATCGTCGGCGTCGCATTCAAGAATACCGTGTTGAGCGCGATGAACAGCCCGTGGACATGGAAAATCGGCAGCGCGTGGATCAGGACATCGTCCGGCCCGAAGCCCCAGAGCTGCCGCAAGGTCTCGGCATTCGAGCCCAGATTGCCATGCGTCAGCATCGCGCCCTTGGACCGTCCGGTCGTGCCCGAGGTGTAGAGGATCGCGGCAACATCGTCAGTTCCGGCATGATGGATCGCGACCTGCGGATCACTGGACAGCACATCTGCCCATAATCCTGAACCGGGGTCAGTCGTCAGCAATGCTCCCGGCACCCCGGATACATCTCCGCCATGGGCCGAAACGAATAAGGCCGCATCTGCGTCGGCGAGGAAATATTCGACCTCAGCGACGGTATAGGCGGAGTTGAGCGGAACGAAGATTGCCCCCAGCCGCAGGCAGCCGAGATAGAGCGCGACCGCCCCGACCGATTTTTCGACCTGCACGACAACCCGATCTTCGGGCTTGATCCCGCGCGCGGCGAGCACCGCTGCAAACTGCCCGGCCAGCCGGTCGAGCAGTGCATAGGTCGTCGTTCCGCCGTCGACCACGATCAACGCGGGGCGATCCCCCGCCTCGTCCCACGCCTGGGCAAACCGCGCATAGAGATTGGCATTCATCAGGCGGTCCGCGACGCCTTGTCCTTGTCATTGGTGCCACGGATCATCGCCTGGATCGCGCCCCATTCGTCATCGCCGAGACGCGACATCGACGAATAGAAATTGCCACCCCCTGCCTGATAGGCAGCGCCATCGATCGCGATCGTTTGACCGTTCACATAATCGGCACCGCGCGCCATCAGCAGCACGGCAAGATTGGCCAGCTCGTGCATCTCGCCCACCCGGCCCATCGGATTGCCGCTATTGCCATCGCCGCGACCGGTCAGGTTCCCGCCGCCAGGCGCCAGCCGGTCGCTCATCCCTTTGGTCGGGAATGGCCCGGGGGCGATGGCATTGAACCGCAGGCCATACCGGCCCCATTCGGTCGCCAGACTCTGCGTCATCACGTTGATGCCCGCTTTGGACATGGCGGACGGGACGGTGAACGCCGAGCCGTTCCACACCCATGTCGTCAGGATCGCAAGGAAACTGGCCTTTTTGCCCTCGGCGATCAGCCGCTTGCCGATATCGTGCGTGACATAAAACGTGCCGCGAAACACAATGTCAGAAATTGCATTGAACCCGTTGATCGTCAGATCTTCGGTGCGACTGATGAAGTTTCCCGCAGCATTGTTGACAATGCCGGTCAGCGCACCGCCATCGGCCCAGATCGCATCGACCGCAGCCTTGATCGCATCGGGCTTGCGAATATCGACCGGCATTGCCACGACTTTGCCGCCATGTTTGGCGACCAGCTCGGCAGCCGCTTCGTCAAGCACCGCGCCACGACGCCCCCAGATATACACCTCCGCCCCCAGCGCCAGAAACGCTTCGGCCATTTCCTTGCCAAGGCCAGTGCCGCCGCCGGTAACGAGCACGCGCTCGCCTGCCATCAGGCCGGGCCGAAACATCAATTTGTCGATATCCATAGGTCTCTCCGATCAAAGTTGCTGCCGGGTTAGGCGAGCGCAGGGCGGTTGGCGATGATGAAAAATGGGGGGATGATGCTCCCCTGTTTCCGAAGAATCACTGCTTCCAAAAATGGCGGATTTCTGACGGAGTTGCGAGTTAAGTGGGGGGTATCGATCCTCGCCTTGAGGCGAGGTGGCAGGCCGAAGGACTGACGGAGTGGTGCAAACACCGCGCGCGATAGCGCGCTGGCTGCTCCCGCAGCCAATATCGTCACCACTCCGACGAGCGTCAAAGCGCCGCCACCTCGCCTCAAGGCGAGGATTTCTGACGGAGGAAATGGCAGATTCCTCACGGAGTTGAGAGTTAAACGGGGATATTTGCCATCGTCGGGGACCGTACGTGGCCCGGCATCTCTGCCCTTGTCAAACGACGCATATCGCCACCCCGCTGCGTAGTCTGTTTGCGAGCATGGTGGTGATCGTGTCATGCCTCGAGAATGGCATGGATGATGCGATGTAGGACATGAGTTTCTGAAGATTTCTAGGACAATTCGATGCGACGAAAAATGCATGCGTCGCCTTGTCGAACGCCAGAGACACGACAATTGAGTAGGCGGGTGCGGTGTCTAGGCGACGCTTAGCCCCACGTCGAGATTGCCGCGCGTTGCGTTGGAATACGGGCAAACCTCGTGGGCCGCCTTGACCAATCGTTCGGCGTCGACGCGGTCAATGCCCGGTAGATCGACAAGCAAATCAGCCGTGATGCCATAGCCACCCTCACTTCGTGGGCCAAAACCGATTGTTGCGGTGACGGTCGCATCTGAGGGCACGCGCACATTCTCTTTGCCCGATACGGCCTTCATAGCGCCCAGGAAGCAAGCCGAATAACCGGCAGCAAATAGTTTCTCTGGATTGGCGCCGACGCCGCCCGGGCCGCCCATTTCCTTTGGCACGACGAGCTTTACATCGACCGATCCATCTTCCGATCGCGCGGCACCGTCGCGACCGCCGGTTGCGGTCGCACTTGTCTTGTAGATCACGTTAACGGGCATTTGCTGTCTCCTTGCCTCGATTACCCGAGTTTGCACATTACCATATGGAGTGCTTTAAGTGACCGTTTTATGTCTGCGGTGCTTGGACTAGGTGCCTCGCGGTGGTCGACTGCGACACAAGTCACAGCACGAAAACCGCACCCGACAATCGTCTCAGGAGAAAATGGTGGGCGTGGCAAGGATTGAACTTGCGACCCCTGCGATGTCAACACAGTGCTCTACCACTGAGCTACACGCCCACGCTTTTCGGATCGTAAACACAACCTGCAAACCCGATCCGTGATCGCAGGAGGCGCGCCAATAGCGGCGTCCGCCGCAACAGGCAAGAGCCTCAGTTGAGGCCTGACGCCGCCCCGACTTCGAAAATGCGATCGACCTCCATGACGAGATCGCGGAGGTGGAAGGGCTTTGACAGCACTTTGGCATTGGGCATCTCTTTACCCGCCCTCAATGTGACTGCTGAAAAACCGGTAATGAACATGACACGAAGACCGGGGGCCACAATTGCGACTTTCTGCGCCAGTTCGATCCCATCCATTTCGGGCATGACGATGTCAGTCAGCAGAAGATCAAATTCCTCGCCTGCATCGATCAGCTTCATCGCCTCGGTGCCGCGATCGACACTCGAGACGGCATAGCCCGAACGCACGAGCGCACGCGTGAGATATTCGCGCATCACGTCATCGTCTTCTGCCAGAAGAATCCGGATCATTGCATCGTTCCTGTCACCAGCGCCGCATTATGACGGGATCGGTTAACAATTCCAGACGCTTGTGCGCCATTTCGGCTTTTCGCGACGAGTGCGGTCGGGTATCGCAATCGTGTGAACACGCCACCGCCATATGTCATGCTCGGCCCGGGCCAATCGCAATACCCAGTCCTGATCTCGGTTCCCCATGCCGGACGCGATTATCCCGCGGCGATGATCCCGCACGTCAGGCTGCCCTTCGACCGCCTGCGCAGCCTTGAGGATCGATACGCAGACCGATTGGCGGAGACTGCAATCGCAAAAGGATTCCGGACGATTATCGCTCGTTCGCCCCGCGCGTGGATCGACCTGAACCGGGCAGAGGGGGAATTCGATCCAGGCTTTGTGCGACGCCCGGACGGCATATTTCCCATCCCCTCACGCAAAGTGGCGGCGGGCCTTGGGATCATTCCGCGACGGGTTTCGCACGGCGGTGACATTTGGCGAAACACGATTTCAGCCGAGGATTTTGCAGCGCGGCTCGACCATATCCACAGGCCTTACCACGCGGCGATCGCCACCGAACTGTGCGCAATTCGGGACCGGTTCGGCATGGCTATTCTGATCGATCTCCATTCGATGCCGCCATTGCCAAGCAAAACCGGAACACCTGCCCATATCATCATCGGCGATCTGTTCGGTCGGTCGGCTGACCGGTGGGTTACCGATAGTGTGGCAAGCTCGATCGAACGCGCAGGATTTCGCTGGGCAATCAACGCCCCCTATGCTGGCGGGCATGCTGTCGAACGGCACAGTGCACCGCGCGATGCGATCAATGCTATTCAGATCGAGATTTGCCGTTCGATTTACCTCGATGCGACCCGGAACCACTGCGGCCCTGGCCTTCCAAAAACAATGCAGTTGATTGCTGCGATCGCCGAAGCGTTGTCGGACGCAGCACTTGCCAGAACAATGCCCTTGGCGGCGGAATAAGCTGTGAAAAAAAGCCACCCCGTGCAGTGCACGGAGTGGCCAAGGTTCAGGGAGGAGACGTGTCCAAAAGACACGTCAGAGCCGATGCAGCAAAAGGGGGGGATCGCCGCACCGTCTCAAGGCATATATAGGGGAAGCGATGCAGGCGTTCAAGGCCTCGCAAAGCGCGGACCGCGAGCGATCTACAACTATGCCTGCGATTGCGGAACCTTGCCCTGGTTCATCTGCCGCCCGAACACTTCGCGCATCAGCCCCAGCGAAAAGAGGTGCGCATGGACGAGCGGGAGAAGCCCCGACTTCATCATTTTGCGCAATCCATCGCCACGCATGTCACGCAACTTTTCCTCATCGACCATCTGGAACCCGCGATAGATGAACGGCTGTTCGCTGCCCTGCATCTCAATTTTCACTTCACCGTCCATCAACAGCTTCTGGTTGCGCAATTCTTCCATGAACGCCGTCGTCCGTTGCCCCGCCTGCTCGAACTGTTCGCAGAATTGCAGCATGGCCGTGGTCGCTTCGCTTGGCTTGCCGTCTTCGAACAAGGCGTCGCCATCGTCGAACTTGCCGATGTTGTCGGCAGAAGGATCGAAACACAGCGACAATTCTTCGGTATCCTGACGCAACCGTGCGAGCAGGAACGGGTAACGCCGAACATAGGCTGGCACATAGGTTTCCGCGATCAGCTTACCTTCATCGTCCACAAAAGTGTTCACACCTTCATTGAGGCCCATCAGCGCAAGCGGAACGGGCTGGTCGCCTGCCGAAAACACGATGGGGTAATACCGCTGTGCCATCGCAAATTCATCGACCGTAACCGGAATCGCATGCTGTTTGGCAAGGAACGGGGCCGCATCGCTGCGGCGGACCTTGTAATCGCCATGTTCGACCGATGAGAGTGGAGCCAGATCGTTGAAAAGCAATGGCAACGGGTTTGCGACGGGCGGCGCGCTGGCCATGAAAGTCTCTCCTGCAGAAAATCCAGCCGCCCCCCTATTGCGCCACCGTCTTTGACGCAAGCCGGGTATCTGACGCGAGCGGCACGAGCTTGCCGGGGTTCATGATCCCGGTCGGATCGAGCGCGCCCTTGATGCCGCGCAAAATGGTAAGCCGTGCCGGATCGGACAATCGGGCAAGAACAGCACGCTTCATCTGGCCGATACCATGTTCAGCCGAAATCGAACCGCCGGCGGCCACCACCTGTTCATAGACCATCATGCTGGCAGCTTTCCCCTGCCCATCTCGCCAATCGGCTGCGGCGTCTACCGGTGCGCGAACGTGAAAATGAACATTGCCATCGCCAAGATGACCATAGCCCGATGCTTTCACACCTTCAAAAATTGACTCGATCGCGTGCGCCGTTTCGATCATGAACACAGGCATCGCATCGACCGGCACCGAAATATCGTGGCTGATCGCAGGCCCAAGCGATCGCTCAGCCGCCGAAATCGAGTCTCGGATCCGCCAGAACGCCGCTGACTGGGCAGTGTTCGAGGCGACCGCCGCGTCGGCAATCAGGCCATCGGCAAGCGCGGTTCCCAGTAAAGATACAAGTTCTGCCCTGGCGTCTGGCCCCGCAAAATCGATCAGCACGTGCCAGCGATGCTGCCCTTCGACGGGGCAGCGCGTTCCGGCAATGTGCGCCAGAACAGCAGCGATCGAATGATCGGGCATCAGTTCGAAACTCTCGACGGCTTCCCCGCTTCGGGCTTCGAGCCAGCGGAGCAAGGCCAAAGCGGCCTGCGGGCTTTCGACCCCGCACCAGCCCGTCGCCAGATCGACAGGTTGTGGCACCAGCTTCAGCGTTGCCGCAGTCACGATGCCCAGCGTTCCTTCGGCACCGATCAGCAATTGATCGAGATCATATCCCCGCGTGTCCTTTTTGAGCGCAGCAAGGCCCGAGTGCAACGATCCGTCGGGAAGCACTGCCTCAAGGCCGAGCACCAGTTTGCGCATCGTGCCGAACCGCAGCACCTGCGTTCCACCGGCATTGGTCGAAACCAGCCCGCCCACCGTCGCGCTGCCCTTCGCGCCGAGCGTCAGCGGAAATCGCAAACCATGCTGGCTGCTGGTATTGTGCAGCGTCTGGAGGATCACGCCTGCTTCGGCAATCACGGTTCGTGCATCGGCATCGAGGGCGCGGATAGCATTCATGCGCGCCATCGATACGATCAGCGCCGATCCATCGGCAGGCGGCGTTGCCCCGCCAACCATGCTCGTGTTGCCACCTTGAGGGACAAGGGCAATCCGGTGTTCGGCGGCCAGCGCGATGATTCCCTGCACCTCGGCTGTTGTCGCTGGAAACAGCACCGCCGGTGATTTCCCGTGGTAAAGCCCGCGCCAGTCAGTCAGCAGCGGCGTGATGCGATCAGGATCGGTCGATATGCCCTTGGGGCCGAGCAGCGCAGCAAGGGCATTCAAGCTGGCGGCGCCAATTGTCACGGTTAATCAAATCCTTATCGAAGCCGTATAAATCCGCTTACCACATATGCCCAAAGTTAATCTTGCGTTCAATCGTGCCGCGTCATGCGAGGTGCCCTTTCGAGTGTGTTTTGAATGAGTTTCGCCGCGTTTGCCGTGTTGTCTGTCGCTGCCGGAGCAGCGCCTGTTGCTGTGCAGGATCAAATAGCCGCGCCTGTGCAATTCGCGCAGGTGACAATCCAGCGCAGCACGATCATCCGCGTTCGCCCAATCCGCAACACCAGACCGCAGAAATTCAAGGAAAAAGGCGCACCGAACTGCCTTCCCTGGTCGAACATGGCAGCGGCGATGATCTCAAGCCCGACAACGATCGATCTGATCGTCAAAGGCGGGACGCGGTATCGGGTGAAGCTGCAGAAAACGTGTCAGGCGATCGATTTTTATTCAGGATTCTACGTCAAGGCGACGCGCGACGGCCGGGTGTGCGAGGACCGTGACATGATCCACAGCCGGTCGGGTGGCGAATGCGGCATTTCGAAGTTCAAGACTTTGGTGCCCGACGACTGAAGACGACACGCCAACCTTGACTTTTTGGCTTCGTTCGCACAGGCGGACCGGAGCCGCTGGTGCACTCGTGCTCCGGCCATCCTCCTGCGATCTGGACCTTGAATGAGTTTTGCCGATCTCGGCCTTTCGGACGAATTGCTTCGCGCAATCAGCGAATCGGGTTACGACACGCCCACCCCAATCCAGGAACAGGCGATCCCCAGCGTCTTGATGATGCGCGATCTGATCGGGATCGCGCAAACCGGCACCGGCAAAACCGCCGCGTTCGTCCTCCCCATGATCGACATTTTGGGCGAAGGCCGCAGCCGTGCGCGAATGCCGCGCAGCCTGATCCTTGAGCCGACGCGCGAACTTGCCGCACAGGTTGCCGAGAATTTCGAGAAGTACGGCAGATATCACAAGCTCTCGATGGCGCTGCTGATCGGTGGCGTGCAGATGGGCGATCAGGTCAAGGCTCTCGAAAAGGGTGTCGATGTGCTGATCGCGACGCCGGGCCGGTTGATGGACCTGTTCGAACGCGGCAAGATCCTCCTTACCGGCTGTTCGCTGCTGGTGATCGATGAGGCTGACCGGATGCTCGACATGGGGTTCATCCCCGACATCGAAACGATCTGCACCAAGCTACCGACGACGCGCCAGACTTTGCTGTTTTCAGCAACGATGCCGCCGCCGATCAAGAAGTTGGCGGACAAGTTCCTGACCAACCCCAAAACGCTCGAAGTCGCGCGGCCGGCCAGCAAGAATGTCAACATCACCCAGATGCTCGTGACAGTCGCCGATGCGCGCAAAAAGCGTGACGTGCTGCGCGGTCTACTTGAGTCCGAAGACATCCACACCGCGATCATATTCTGCAACCGCAAAACGACGGTGCGCGATCTCGCCACCAGCCTCAAGCAGAACGGTTACAAGGCGAGCGAAATCCATGGCGACATGGATCAGGCGTCGCGGATCAAGGAGCTCGACCGGTTCAAGGGCGGCGATATCAACATCCTCGTCGCCTCCGATGTCGCGGCACGCGGGCTCGACATCAAGGGCGTCAGCCATGTCTTCAACTTCGATGTGCCATGGCATCCCGACGATTATGTCCACCGCATCGGCCGAACGGGGCGTGCAGGCGCATCGGGCAAGGCGTTCACGCTGGTTGCCGGCGCCGATGAAGAAGCGATCACCAACATCGAAACGCTGACCGGCGGCAAGATCGAGCGGCTGGCCGTGGCCAAGCGCGCCGAAGCTGCTCCCACGCCTCCACCGCCAGCCGAAAAGCCTGCCAAAGCGGCCAAGCCCGACGCA
>JANOQL010000006.1:0-3738 GCA_031414835.1 Sphingomonadales bacterium
TCACCCGGCGCACCTCACGCAGCGTCTGGGCAAAAGTGCGGGTCGCGCCAGTGATCATCGCATCGGCTTCGCCCATCTTGAGCAGAAGCGCGCCGAACACGTTGCGATCGGTATTGACCATCCGTTCGCAATCGCGCCGCAGATAGCCACGCCGTTGCAGCCGTTCATAGAGCATATCGACCATCGCAGGGACAAGCGGCGATGAGCGGCTGTTATGGAGTTCGAAACTGTCGGGATCGTCTGCCCCCAATTCGCGGAGCAGATCGCGGACGTCGTCACGCCCGATCAGCACCGGGGTGCCGCACCCGCCATCCTTGAACGCAATCGCCGCGCGCAACACGGTTTCTTCTTCGGCTTCGGCAAAGACAACGCGTTTGGGATGTGCGCGCGCGCTGTCATAGGCAAGCGTCAGGATCGATGTCGTCGGGTTCAACCGAGCGCGCAATTGCACGCGATATTCGTCGAGATCGAGGATCGGCTTTCGCGCAACGCCTGTGTCCATTGCCGCCTTGGCAACCGCAGCAGGCACGACTTCCATCAGCCGCGGGTCGAACGGTGCCGGGATGATGTAATCCTGACCAAAGCTGGCACGCTGCCCGCCATAGGCAGCCGCAACCTCTTCGGGCACCGGTTCGCGCGCGAGTTCGGCGATGGCGTAGGCCGCCGCAATCTTCATTTCCTCATTGATCCCCGTCGCGCGAACATCGAGCGCGCCGCGGAAGATGAACGGGAATCCGAGAACATTGTTGACCTGGTTGGGATAGTCCGACCGGCCTGTTGCAATGATGCAGTCGGGGCGAACCGCCTTGGCTTCGGGCGGGGTAATTTCGGGATCGGGATTGGCCATTGCAAAGATGATCGGGCGGGGGGCCTTTTTCTCGATCTTCTCAGGAAGCAGCGCGCCTTTTGCCGATAGCCCGAGAAAAATATCGGCCCCCACCAATGCCTCTTCGAGCGTTCGCGTATCGGTGATCGCGGCATGCGCCGATTTCCATTGATCCATGCCTTCGAGACGGCCTTGATAGATCACGCCCTTGCGATCGCACATGATCACATTGTCATGCCGAACGCCCATCGATTTGATCAGCGATGTGCACGCGATCGCGGCCGCGCCAGCGCCATTGACCACGATCTTGACCTCATCGAGCTTGCGCCCTGTCACGATGCACGCATTGATGAGGCCAGCGGCCGAAATGATCGCCGTCCCATGCTGATCGTCGTGCATGACGGGGATGTTCATGCGCTCCTTCAAGGCCTGCTCGATGATGAAGCATTCAGGCGCCTTGATGTCTTCCAGATTGATCCCGCCAAAGCTCGGTTCGAGCAGCGCAACCGCGTTAATAAACGCTTCGGGGTCTTCGGTATCGACTTCCAAATCGATCGAATCGACATCGGCGAACCGCTTGAACAGCACCGCCTTGCCTTCCATCACCGGCTTCGACGCCAGCGCGCCCAAATTGCCGAGGCCCAGGATTGCCGTTCCGTTCGAGATCACGGCGACCAGATTGCCCTTGCAGGTATAATCATACGCCAGCGCCGGATCTTCGGCGATCGCGCGCACCGGCACTGCGACGCCGGGCGAATAGGCAAGCGAAAGGTCACGCTGAGTCGCCATAGGCTTCGACGCGACAATCTCGATTTTTCCGGGCCGGCCGGTTGAATGGTAAAACAGCGCCTCGCGCTCTGAAAACTGGATTTTCGATTCGCCGCTCATGCCTGCCCCCGGGAAAGTTGTGCGCCGGGAAAATTCCCACGCCATGCGCGACCTCTGATTTGCGTTCACCTTAGGGGCAGTTTGGCAACACGGGAAGATGGCTTTGTCGCATCGCGGCAATTCGCTATGCGACGCCAATGGCCGACGCCGATGCTCCTCCTACGCCGATGATGGCGCAATATTTCGCGTTGAAGCAAGAGGCGCCCGATTGCCTGCTATTCTACCGGATGGGGGATTTCTTCGAACTGTTTTTCGACGACGCCAAGGCCGCTGCGGCGACGCTCGATATCGCCCTGACGGCGCGGGGAAGCCATGGCGGCGATCCCGTTCCGATGTGTGGTGTGCCCGTCCATGCCGCAGATGCCTATCTTGCACGGCTTATTCGCGCGGGTCACCGGGTTGCGATTGCCGAACAGATCGAATCTCCCGCCGAAGCCAAAAAGCGCGGATCGAAATCGCTCGTTGCGCGCGGGATCGTCCGCGTGGTGACAGCAGGCACGCTGACCGAGGAAAGCCTCCTTGAGGCGCGTGCTGCCAATTGGCTGATGGCGCTGGCACCACAGGGGTCGAGTATCGGCTGGGCCGCTGCCGATATATCGACTGGCCGGTTCGAGATTGGGTCGTGCAACAACGATAGCCTCGATGCTGAACTCGCTCGAATCGCACCGTCTGAGGTTGTGGCGGCAGAGGCAATGCCGGGAGCCTCCGAACGCCCGCGCAGTGAATATAGCGCTTTCGAAGGCGAACGGCGTTTGAAGTCTCTGTTCGGTGTTGCCACGCTCGATGGCTTTGGCGTATTTGCCAAACCCGAACTGGCAGCAGCTGCCGGATTGCTCGCCTATCTCGATCATGCAGGAAAGGGCACGCTGCCGTTTCTGACGCCACCAGTCCGGCGGGATACGAGCGATCATATGGCGATCGATGCGGCAACGCGCGACAGCCTCGAACTGGTGCGCAGCAGTGGTGGAGACCGTAGGGGCAGTCTGCTCGATTGCATCGACCGGACAGTCACTGGCGCCGGTGCGCGTTTGCTCGCAGGGGATCTGTCTGCACCGCTGATGGATCGTGCCGCCATCGAGGCTCGGCTCGATCTCGTCGCATGGGTGGTTGGCGATAGCGGCTTACGCACCGAATTGCGGGCAACACTGAAATCGCTCCCCGATGTTGCCCGCGCGTTGGGAAGGATCGCGGCAGGGCGCGGCTCTCCGCGTGATCTGGGCCAATTGCGCGACGGGCTGGGGCAGGCGCGAACTCTGCGTGAACGGCTTGCCGTCATGGCCGACCGGCCGTGGTTGCTCGATATTCTACTGCCGAGCCTTGATGGCCATGGGGCGCTGGTCGATCTGCTGGCCCGTGCGCTGGTGCCGACGCCGCCGATCGATGCAGCCAGCGGTGGGGCAATAGCCGAAGGCTATGATCCTGCGCTTGATGAACTGCGCGCAATGGGCGGCGACGGGCGGCGCGCGATTGCGGCACTCGAAGCGCAATATCGTGATCGGACAGGGGTGGCCGCACTCAAGATCCGGCATAATAACGTGCTTGGGTATCATATTGAGGTTGGGGCACGTCACGCCGATGCGTTGATGGCGCCCGACAGCGGGTTCACCCATCGCCAGACACTGGCTGGTGTCGTGCGTTTCAACGCGCCCGATCTGCACGATCTGGCGCAGAAAGTGGTCCAGTCTGGCGCACATGCACTTGCCGCAGAAGCCGCGCATCTTGAGGAACTAACCGCAGCGGCGCGGGACGGCGCACAACGCATCGCCACAACGGCAGAGGCATTGGCACGGCTCGACGTGGCAGCAGGATTGGCCGAACGCGCGGTCGAAGGCGGGTGGTGCCGTCCTGGATTTGCCGATGAGCCGTGTTTCGCGGTCGAAGGTGGGCGACATCCTGTGGTCGAAGACGCGTTGCGGCAGAGCGGCGGGCGATTTGTATCGAACGACATGACGCTTTCGCCCGACAACCGGCTATGGCTTGTTACCGGCCCCAACATGGGTGGCAAATCGACCTTCCTGCGGCAA
>JANOQL010000007.1:0-8748 GCA_031414835.1 Sphingomonadales bacterium
AAGCCTGTGGCGATCAAGTTTATGGTCCGTCTCCGCCACTCTGTCCGGCCTCAACACCGGGCTAGCATGCCGAACCAAACATCGTGTGACGACCCAAAGCCAAACGGGCCTGTTGCGAATGTGACCATAGGGGGCTTGCCCTCGCCCTGATCCTCCGCAGGCGGCGTGTTTTCACACGGACGCCGCTTTGTCGTGGCTGATTGGGTTTGGGTTCACGCGAAGGGCGCGAAGGACCGCTAAGATCGCGAAGAAGACAGGAAGGATTTGTTTGCGCAAAGAGCGCAGAAGAGATGGAGCGCTCGGAAAACCTCTGCGCCCTTTGCGACCTCTGTGTCTCTGCGCGAACAGACGTCCTTCCTCCTTGCGCCTTTGCGCGAAACGATCCTCCTTCTTCGCGATCTTTGCGGTCCTTCGCGCCCTTTGCGTGAAACCTCTTATAGCTGGCTCAGCCTGCGGTCTCTGCGGCTCCTCGCGAACTCTATTCCTTCTCTGTGCCGCCTAGAACTTGCCGTTGATGAAGACGTCGCTGATCGAGCAAGCCGCAGGCCCGAGGATGACGACGAACAACACCGGCAAGATGAACAAAATCAATGGGATCGTCATGATCGCTGGCAGCCGCGCGGCCTTTTCCTCTGCACGCATCATCCGCTCGTTGCGGAACTCTGCGGAAAGGACGCGTAGCGCAGACGCAAGCGGCGTGCCGTATTTTTCGGTCTGGATCATTGTCGTTGTGACACCGCGGACGGCCTCGAGATTGATCCGTTGCGCCAGATTTTCGAATGCCTGACGCCGCTCGGTCAGGAACCCAAGCTCGATTGCGGCAAGCGCAAACTCATCGCCCAATTCGGGATATGCCTTCCCCAATTCTCTCGCGACGCGGTGGAACGCGGCATCTACGGTCAGACCAGCTTCGGCGCAGATCACGAGCAAATCCAGAGCGTCTGGCAACCCTTTGCGAATGGCGTCCGAACGCTTTTTGACCTTGTTATCGACGAAGATATCGGGGGCTTTGTATGAAAGGAGGAGCGTCCCTGCGACCAGCATCAGCTTTTTGAACGGGCTCCAGTCGTCCTTGAAGCCAAACCCATACACAGCCAGCGCCATGCCACCGCCGATAAAGATCAGCAGCACAAGCCGTCCAAAAATAACACCGACAGCCGCATCCTTCGATCGGATACCTGCCTGCACGAGTTTGAGCTGAGCCTGTTTGAGCTGGCTATCCTGCAACACCTGAAGCGAAGACAGAAAAGACTTCATGCGATCGGTAGTTTCGTTTTTCTGCGTCAGCTTTGCGCGCCGTTTCCCGGTCGACGCGATGATGCCCGCCTTGAGCTGTTCGCGACGCTCGTTCAGCGCTTTGACACGCCCGGCCATCGGATCGCGCACTGTTGTCGCGGTGTATAATGCGAGCATGACAGCCATCGCAGCCACTGCAGAAAGCAGCGTGGCAACGAAGAATACGTCAATTCCCAGCAATGTTGGTCCGTTTGCCATGATGATCGCTGTCTTTTCCGTCGGTTAAATTTCAAAGGCAATCATGCGCGACATGATGAACGCGCCGATGGCCATCCACACCATACCGCCAAGCCCTGCCATGATCAGGCGCTGATCTCTAAAGAAGCCCAGCATATACTCGGGATTCACATAATAGATGATCCCGAAGACCATGAACGGCAAAACCCCGATGATATAGGCAGACGCCTTCGATTCAGAAGACATTGCCTTGATCTTGAGCTTCATTTGTGCGCGCTTGCGCAACACTTCTGCCAGATTCATCAGCGTTTCGGCCAAGTTACCGCCGGTTTCCCGCTGGATCGCAAGCGTGATGCAAAAGAACATGAATTCGGGCGTGCCGATCTTGTCAGCCGTTTCTTCAAGAGCGGCTTCCATCGTCTTGCCGATCTTGATCCTGTCACCAACGGCGCGAAACTCGGTGCCCACAGGATCGGGAATTTCGGTCGATACAATCCCGAGCGTTTCGGAGATTGGCAACCCGGATCGCAGCCCGCGCACCATCAGTTCGATTGCGTCAGGAAAGCGCGCGTTGAATTTGGCCAGCCGTTTCGAAATCTGCATCGAAACCACCATGTGCGGCAACATGAGTCCGATTGCCGCACCCGCCATGACAGCCAGGAGCACAGGTGCACCCTTGAGGATCGCGAGAACGGCAACGAACAGCAAAATGCCGCCACACGCCGTTGCATATTTGGCCAGTGTCCAGTTTTTGCCAGTCCGGTCCAGCCGCTTCTTGAGAAGGTCTGGGCGGGGCAGATATTGTTCGACCAGCGCATTGCCGCGTGTTTGCCGATTGGCGGAAATTTTGCGTAACTGTGTTTCCATGGCGTTGGTCACAAAGTCGCCATGGCGGGTTTTGAGCACCGCGATCCGCCGCGCCTGCGCTTTGGCAGTGGATGGGCCTGCAAAGGCGAACGCGAACATGAAGACCGTCAGCAGCAGGCCGCCGCCGATCATCAGGATCTGAACTGGGTTGATGGCTTCCATCATCTAGGTCTCGATCTTCTCTCGCGCAAAATTGGGATTAGGCTTCGGCCTTGGCTTTGGCTTTTCGCGACGGCAGCGACAGCTTGAAGCCGGCAAACTTGCTTGCAAGCGAGCTGCCTTTGCGTTCGGGCGCAGCGGAAACCTCGGTGCCGTCGGCCATGGCCACGAGCGCATCTGCGATCGCAAGGATCTCGTGCCCAATCTTCGAAGCCTTGCCGACTTCGGCAACCGATTTGCCAAGCTTGGCAGCCTGACACACCGTTTTCACATCGAACGGAATTGCGAAATCGATCTTGCGTTCGATCGAGGCTTCGAAATCCTTGCGGCTGATCTCAGGCGTCCCGCTTGGGCCGACACGGTTTACAGCGACAATGGTCTTAGCCTGCGGCGCGTTCGACTTGAGCCACGACAACAGCCGGATCATGTCACGCGCGCCTGCCAACGTCAGTTCGGCTACAACGACGACCGACTGCACATCATTGATCAGATGCGGGTGCTGGACCAGCATGTTGCGTGGCAGATCGATCATGGTGCATTCGAATGCAACCTTCATTTCCTCGATCAGCTGATAGAAGGCGCCGCCATCTGTCAGCATCGGCTGATTGATTGGTGCTTCGGAAGACAGGATCGAGAGTTTGTCATTGGCGCGCACCATGGCGCGTTCGATAAACAAGCCATCGATACGACCCGGATTCTCGATTGCATCTGTCAGACCGCGACCCGGCTCGAGATCGAGCGCAAGCGCGCCTGTACCAAAATGCACATCAAGGTCGAGCAGCGCAGTCGAGCGTTTGTGCGTTTCGCTGAACAGCCACGCCACAGACGAAGCAATCGACGACGCGCCAACTCCACCGCGCGCACCGATGACAGCCGTCAGCATGTGTGGGCGATCCGCCGCAGCATCGACAGTTTTCGGGCCGTGCAACGCGGCCTGCGCATTGGCAAAGGTTTCACGAAGCTGATCGGCATTGAACGGCTTGAGCAGATAGTCCTGAATACCGCTCGACACGAGATCGCGATAAAGGCGGACATCGTTGACTTCGCCGGCCGCGATCACAACAGTTCCGGGTTCGCAGACCTCTGCGAGCGCGTTAATGTCGTTGAGCGGATCGCCGCTTTCGGAAAGATCGACAAACAGAATGTTCGGGCTAGCCGCGACAGACAGGCTTTGAACTGCATTTCGCAATCCACCCTTGACGACCTTTTCGATCGGCCAGCCCATTTCTATGCAGACCGGACGGATCGTATCGGCCGTCGCTTCATCGCAGACAAACGCTGCAAACGGATCACGCGTGGCGCTGCCGCCGCGACCAGGAGACCATGGAGCGTTCATTGTGCGGACCTCGTACCTTGTTGCTGAAGAGGCTGATCGCCCGAAGGTTTGCGATCGCGATAGGATTTGATGGCCTTGTTCGCTGCCGTCGAATCCGTAATGCCGTCACCGTCACGACCCTGGATCAAATCCTGCGGGTCGGCGACCATTGCGGCGAGGTTCGAATTGACACCGCATCCATAATTCGAACCCGAATGCTGGTCGAAATTGGGATTGTTGGTGCGGCTCCAGTCGGGACATCCCGGCACAGTAGCCTTGGTGCGGCTGACAACCACACGCAGCGATCCAGGAGCAAGCGCGCCTGGAACGATTGGCGCATTTTCGTCAAGCAAAAGGCCGTAACGCGACGCTTCTGCCGCGATCGCATCGCGGCCTGCGCCCGATGTATCCCGTCCGCCGCCGTCGATGGCAATTCTGTCACCATAACCCAGCTTGAGCGATTCGAACCAGCCGCCAAGGCGTTGGGACTCGCCATCGGCAAGGCCGTCATAACCGGTCGCGACATCGATGACATAGTCGGTGCGGCTCACGACCGGTTGATGGACCGATTCGAGGCCACGATTTTGCGTGCCACACCCTGCGACCGTCAGTCCCAGTGCCGCCACGGCGAAAAGCGTTCTTGCGTGCATTTTCTTATCCTCCCAGCCTCGGGTTAATTTCCACTGAAACCGGGAGCTGCGGACGGCCCCTGTTTCTTTGCTTTGCGATCTTTGGGCGGTGCCATTGCTTCGGGTGATGGCGCCGTCGGGAAGGTTGCCGCACCGATTGTTGGCGCAACCACTGTCGCTGGCTGGCCCATTGTCGGTTTCGGCCGTTCGCCACCCGATTTTCCGCTGCCCGATTTGCCGAGCAACACACGTTCAAGATCGGTTGCTGCTTTATATCCGTCGGTTGGAAGCGCGATCTGGTTCGCCGAAACCGGCTTCACCAGATACGGTGTCACGATGATCACCAGTTCGGTTTCCGAACGACGAAACCGGGTCGATCGGAACATCGCTCCCAGCACCGGCACGTTGCCAAGGCCCGGAGCACGATCGATCGCATTGACATTCGAATTGCTCAAAAGCCCGCCGATCATGAACGACTGGCCCGAGCCAAGCTCAACCGTCGTTTCGGCGCGCCGCGTGGTTAGCGCCGGAATATCGAACCCGTTCAGCCGGATCGTGCCTTGCGACGAAAGCTCCGACACTTCGGGCCGGACGCGCATCGAAATGCGGCCATCGTCGAGAACGACCGGGGTAAATGCGAGGCTGACGCCATATTGTTTATACTGGATCGTGATCGAGCCGAGATCCTGCGAAATCGGCACAGGGAATTCGCCGCCTGCAAGGAAACTCGCCGTTTCTCCGGACAGTGCCGTGAGGTTCGGCTGCGCCAGCGTCGTCACAAAGCCTTCGTTTTCGGCCAGATCGAGTGCCGATGCGAAATCGAGGCCGAACAATTTGCCTGCAAGGCCAATCGACGTTTTTCCAGCACCAAGCCCAAGCGACTTGAAGTCATACTGCGTGCCACCTGTGACAAATCGGCCTGTCGTCGGATCGAATGGCAGTGACAAAGACCCTGCCGGCAATCCGAATGCGCCCGATGCATCGAGTTTCGGGAGGGCGGAGGTATCGAAATCCTTGATGTCGACAAAGCCACGCCCCTGGCTGATCACGGTGCCCAAGCCATTGCCCATGTCACGGTTGGCCAGATTGACGCCAATTTCCTTGACCAGGCTTCGGTTGACTTCGGCGATCTTCACCTGAAGGTTGACCTGGAGCGGGGTCGCGGTGCGCAACCGGCTGACGACCTTGGTATCGTCGCCAACATAGGCCTGAACGAGCTTTTCTGCTTCTGCACTGTCGCTTGGATTCCGCACAGTGCCTGTGAGGAGCACCATGCCGTTCATCGGCGTAGCCACAATATCAGCTTCGGGCATCGCCAGCTGCAACATATCGCCAATCGAACTGACATTCGTACCGACGCGCACATTGGCCGAATAGACGACAGCGCCTGAACTCGAAGTCGCGTAGACCGTTGATTCACCCGCTGCCTTGGCCAGCACATAAATCTGCGTGGCCGAGCGCACCTGAACATCGGCAACGCCCTCATTCGAAACGAAGACATCGCTGATCGGCGCAGACAAATTGATGAGTTGCCCGCGGCCAACCGATATATTGAGATCGGCTGCGCCGCCGCGTGAAGTGCGCTGGGCGTTGATCGGCATTTGCGAGGCCGAGCGAGTGACCTTGGCCTTTTGAGCCAGGAGCGGTGCGGGAGTGGCCGTAGTTGCCACAGCGAGCGCCACGACAAGAGCCATCGGTGTGCGCATCGAGATTGAGAAGCTGGTCATGTTCACTTGCCTCCGACCCGGACGACTTCAGGGTCTTTGTTGCTGCCGCGCGTCACACGAACGACGGGGCCGATATTCACGGGCCGGTCTTCGCCGGGACGAGCAAAAGTAGCTGGTGCCGGTGCCGCGCCCCGGCGGGGTGCCGCGCCTTCGCCATCGCCACCTGTCGGCTGACGCGGGACAGTCTTGCGCTGGAAGCGCGAGACGTCTCCCCCTGTCACATAGGTGGTATCGGTATCGATCGGACGTGTTGCGACCTGGAGCAGCACCGACCGTTCGGTCTTAGCATCTGCGCCTTCGGGCACCTTGATCTCGCCTGACGCGATGGCACGTTCGAGCTCGGCCGTGTTATCGGCGATCGAACGAAGCGAAAGCGAGATCTGGCCGATCGATTGCGCCACGGCAATCTTCTCGGCGATCCGGGGCGTGACTTCGAGTGTGATGCTGGAGAAGGTCTGGACGACTTTCTTGCCTTCTTCATCCTCGGTCACGGTCCGCTGATCGGTGGCCAGCACGCGAAGGTTGCGAACGACCGTTTCTGTGGCCCTGAGCGGTGGCCCGTTGCCCGAAACTTGTTGCGTGACCATCATGTCCACGCGGTCTCCAGGAAACACAAAGCCCGCAACACCCGTCTGTGCCGATACAGAAACCGTAACGGCGCGCATCCCCGGCCCGAGCGCTGCTGCAAGGAAGCCGCGATCGCCTGGCTTTACCAATGCACCCTGTGTGATCGGCTGTCCTGCCGTGACGGCTGAGCGAACGACCGTCCCGGCAAGCGAAGTCGGGTCGGCCTCGCCTTTGGTGAAATAGGCATTTTCGACAAGATCTTTTGGCCAAGGCTGATACCGGAAGCTGTCGGGCTCGATGATCGTGCCGACCGGTAGCGCGCGTGTCGCCACAAGGATTTCAGGGCCGAGCGGTGCTGCCTCGGTTTGCGGGGTCGCGCTCTGCATGAACAGCGAACGCGCAAAAAATGCTGTTCCCCCTGCTATGATCAGCGCCACAACCAGCAGCGCAATCTTCCGTGCATCCATGATGCTGAACCCCCGTAAAAATAAGACAAATCGGTCTACCGACCCGTATTCAGATAAAATGGTTAAGATATCGTTGGGAAAGGATCCAAAGCCCTGCAAACGCGATGGCAATTCCATACGGAATTTCAGGTTTGGCCTCGATTTTCGCGATTTTGCGATGGATCAGAAATGCAATCGTCAGCACGCCGCCTGCGATCGACATTACGATCAGCAGCCGCATGAAATCGAGCCCCGGCACCCATAGGGCCAGTGCCACCAGCAGCTTCACATCACCGCCGCCCATCGCCCCTGCGGCGAACAAAGCTGCCGTGACAGCCAGCGTGGCCGCCGCGATACCGATATGGATCGCCGCATCGGGCCAGAGCGCGGTTCCTGTTGCCCACCAATATAGCGGCGCGCACACGGCAATGGTGCCGGTGAGCCAGTTAGGGATGTCGCGATATCGCCAATCGGTCACGCACGTGGTGAGGAGGAGAAGCGAAAGGCCTGCCGCCAGGATCAGTTCGGGTGTTCCGATTGTCATGGCTATGTGCCACTAACGGCAACCGCTTACCAAATGGTAACCATAAACAATGTGTTCTGACCCCGATGCGCGGCGCGCTTATCCCACCGATGCCACGATTACGCAGCAACACATGGCCGATGAATGGCCAGTGCGCGTTTTTGACTGGCCCGTGCAAAACCCGCGCGGCAGCATCCTGTTTCAAGGCGGGCGCGGCGACATTATCGAGAAATACCTCGAAGCGTTCGCGCATTGGCACGCCCAGGGCTGGTCGGTGACCGCATTCGACTGGCGCGGCCAAGGCGGATCGGGACGGTTGCTCGGCGATCGCATGATCGGACATAGCCCCGGGTTCGAGACGTGGATCGACGATCTCGCGCAGTTCTGGACGGGCTGGGCCGCACACAATGGCAAACCGCATATTGCGATCGGGCATTCGATGGGCGGCCACCTGATCCTGCGTGCGCTCGCCGAACATCGGATCGCGCCCGATGGCGCCGTGCTGATCGCGCCGATGCTGGGGTTCGAGACGGGCAAGCTGCCTGTATCGCTTGTGGCGGCTATCATAGGCCTTGTTGCACGAGGGCGGTTCGGCGAGCGGCTGGCGTGGAAGACCAACGAGCGCCCTGCTGCGGCCCATGCCTCGCGCGCCGGTTTCCTGACGCACGATGCAGATCGTTACGCCGACGAGCTCTGGTGGAAAACCGAACAGCCTGAACTCGCGATTGGGCCACCCAGCATCACATGGCTCGCCGATGCCTACCGCTCGGCGGTCACGCTGCGCGATACGGACCTGTCGGGCATCGCCACACCACTGCTCGCGCTCGGAACGTGGGGGGACAAGCTCGTCTCCCCGCAAGCCATCGCCGACATTGTCCCGCGTATCCCGGGTGCCGAACTTCACATGTTCGGGGCCGAAGTCGCCCATGAAATCCTGCGCGAAATCGATAGCGTGCGCGATGATGCACTGGCGCGGATCGACGCTTTTCTGCAAAGCATCGCGGCATGAGCCACTATGATATCGCGATTATAGGTGCAGGTA
>JANOQL010000008.1:0-5442 GCA_031414835.1 Sphingomonadales bacterium
CGTCCGATACGCAGGAGCGTGGTCGTCACCAGCGCCTTGATCGCAATGACGCCGCCAACCGCGCCAAGGATCTGCGGCCATTGTGCGGCCACGAGCGCGAAATCGACACTCATGCCAATGCTGATCAGAAACACCCCCAGCGCCAAGCCTTTGAAAGGAGCAAGGATCGTTTCGACTTCGCCGACATATTTGGTTTCGGCAATCAGCAACCCGGCCACGATTGCGCCGACGATGGGCGAAAGGCCGACCGCAAGCGTCGCAAGGCTCGACAGAATGACCACCAGCAAGCTCGCCGACATGAAGATTTCAGGGCTTTTTGTGCGCGCCGCCTGAGCGAATAATGGGGGCAGGACAAACGGCCCTAGCACCAGCATTGTGACGACAACGAGGATCCCCAACCCAAGCACCGAGAACAGACTGTCAGAACCGGCAACCGCAACCGGAGCCAACGCGCCAAGCAGGAAGATGATCGGCACAAGCGCAAGGTCTTCGAACAGCAGCATCGCCAGCGCGAGCTTGCCAACCGGGCTTGTCGTCCCCGATATCGGAAGCACGAGCGCTGTCGATGACAGCGCCAGCGCCAAACCGAGGCCGAGCGCGGCATTGCCACTCTCACCGAACGCCCAAAGCGCCGCGCCGATAATCCCGGCCGAAATCAGGAGTTCGGACCCACCGAACCCGATCAACTGACGGCGTTGCTGCCACAATCGGCCGAACGACAATTCGAGCCCGATGCTGAACAGCAGCAGGATAATGCCCAGCTCAGCAAACGGCGCGATCGCTTCAGGATCGCTGATCGTCACCCATTCAAGCCAGTCACGATCAACGCTTAACGCCCCGAGGCCGAACGGCCCCACGATCATTCCGACAAGGATGAAACCGATAACAGGCGTAATCCGCAAGCGGGCAAAGGCGGGGATGACGATCCCCGCTGCCCCCAGAATGACCATCGCATCGCGTAGTCCGCTCGAACTGACTTCCAGCGCCATCGGATAGTCATTGCACGTCAAAGCCTGTGTGTCTTGCCCCGAATCGTCGATTATTCGAGGGTGGACAAGGGCAGGGGCCAAGGGCAGTGCACCACAAAGACATGAGGAAACACTGATGAGTTATGAAACGATCCTTGTCGAAGCGCGCGGTCCGGTCACGCTGATCACGCTCAACCGCCCTCAAGCCCTGAACGCGCTTAACAGCCAGGTGCTTGCCGATCTGATCGCGGCATTTGCAGCGTATGACGCCGATCCATCGCAGCGGTGCGCCGTGCTGACGGGTTCGGAAAAGGCGTTTGCAGCGGGAGCCGACATCAAGGAAATGCAGTCGCAATCGTTCGCTGACATGTACGGCGGCAATTTCTTTGCCGGTTACGATCGCGTGACCGCGACGCGAAAGCCGTGGATCGCGGCAGTCGCCGGCTATGCGCTGGGTGGCGGGTGTGAGCTTGCCATGATGGCCGACTTCATCATCGCTGCCGACAATGCGAAATTCGGCCAGCCCGAGATCAAGCTCGCGGTGACACCGGGGATGGGCGGATCGCAGCGGATGACACGCGCGATCGGTAAGGCGAAGTCGATGGAAATGTGCCTGACCGGGCGTAATATGGATGCGCCCGAGGCCGAACGATCCGGTCTCGTCGCGAAGGTCGTTCCGCTCGCCGATTTGATCGACGAGGCCGTCAAGACGGCGACCGTCATTGCCGGCATGGCCCCGCTTGCGACGGTTGCCGCCAAGGAAATGGTCAACGCAGCGTATGAGATGACGCTGGCCCAGGGCGTCGTCTTCGAACGCCGCCTGTTCCATGGCCTGTTCGGCAGTGCAGATCAGAAGGAAGGCATGGCAGCATTTGTCGAGAAACGCCCCGGCAACTGGAGTGGACAATGAAAATAGGGTTCATCGGCCTCGGTAATATGGGCGGCGGCATGGCTGCAAACCTCGTCAAGGCGGGGCATGATGTTCATGCGTTCGATCTGTCCGAAGCCGCTGTGAGCACTGCCGTTGCCGCTGGATGCACGGCGTTTGCGACGGTGCGCGAGGCCGTGGCTGATGCCGATGCTATCGTCACAATGTTGCCCAACGGGTCGATCGTCGATCGTGTGTATCGCGACGATGTGATCGGCCACGCACCTGAATCGGCGATCCTGATCGATTGTTCGACGATTGACGTCGATACCGCGCGCTCGGTTGCCGAAGCTGCTGATCAAGCAGGTTATGCCATGGTCGATGCGCCTGTGTCGGGCGGCATCGCAGCAGCCAATGCTGGCACGCTGACCTTCATGGTTGGGGGGGTGGAGAATGCGTTCGCCGCATCGGAAGTCATCCTGTCGGCGATGGGCAAGGCTGTGATCCACGCAGGCGGTCCCGGCGCGGGGCAGGCGGCGAAGATTTGCAACAACATGCTGCTCGGCGCATCGATGGTCGCGACGTGCGAGACGTTTGCGCTGGCGAAGAAGCTGGGGCTCGATCTCCAGACCTTTTTCGAGATTTCGTCAAAAGCGTCCGGGCAAAACTGGTCGATGACCAGTTATTGCCCTGTCCCCGGAGTCGGGCCAACCACGCCTGCCGATAATGGCTATGCGGGCGGCTTTGCGACTGCGCTGATGCTCAAGGATCTGAAATTGGCGAAGGAGGCGGCGGGATCGGTCGATGCCGATACGCCGATGGGGCAGCGCGCTGCCGAACTCTATCAACAATTCGCCGACGCCGGATCGGCGGGGCTCGACTTTTCGGCGATCATCAAGACGTTCGAGGCATGACGCAGCGGCCCGCGCCGCTGACCGGAAAGCGCGTGCTCGATCTGTCGCGGGTGCTGGCAGGGCCGTGGTGCACGATGATCCTTGGCGATCTGGGTGCCGAGGTCATTAAGATCGAAAACCC
Source organism: Sphingomonadales bacterium (assembly GCA_031414835.1). GTDB lineage: Bacteria > Pseudomonadota > Alphaproteobacteria > Sphingomonadales > Sphingomonadaceae > Aquisediminimonas. The sequence continues at coordinate 2,872 of JANOQL010000008.1, forward strand.
CGATGGCGGCGATGACACGCGCAAATGGGGGCCACCTTATGCAGCCACCGAATCTGCCTATTATCTCTGCACCAACCGCAACAAGAAATCGGTGGCGATCGATCTGTCGTGCAAGGCGGGGCAAGATGCGGTCCGTGGATTGGCGGCGATTTCCGACGTCGTGGTTGAAAATTACAAACTCGGCGGCCTCGACAAGTTCGGTCTCGATTATGCCAGCTTGAAAGCCATAAACCCGCGTCTGGTTTACTGTTCGATATCTGGATACGGCCGCGAATCGCCGCGTGCGGCTGAACCGGGGTATGATTATGTCATCCAGGCCGAAGGTGGGCTGATGTCAGTGACTGGCGATGCCGATCGTCCGCCAGTGCGCGTCGGGGTCGCGGTAGCCGATCTGTTCACCGGCATGACAGCCGCGCAAGCCGTGCTTGCCGCATTGATCGCAGCAGATCGTGACGGTGTTGGCCAACATATTGATATTGCTTTGTTCGATGCGCAGCTGGCGATGCTCGCCAATATCGGTTCGGCTACGCTTGTTTCGGGTCAAGAGCCTGCGCGACTGGGCAATGCACATCCTACCGTCGTGCCATATCAGACGTTTGCGACAGCCGATGTCGATATCGTGATCGCGGTAGGGAACGACCGCCAGTTTGGTTTGCTATGTCGCGAGATGCTCGACCGTTCCGATCTCGCGGACAATCCACATTATGCAACCAACGCCGCGCGCGTTATCAATCGCGATAGCCTGATCGCTGCGCTAACCCCGCTGATCGCCGCAAAGCCTTCGGACTGGTGGCTGACCGAACTCAAACGGGTCGGGGTGCCATGCGGCGCGGTGCGGACGGTGGGTGCGGCACTTGCTTCACCAGAGGCGCTGGCGCGGGGGATGGTGACCGAAGTCGAGCATCCACTTGCTGGACCAATCCCGCTCATCATGTCGGCGCTCAAGTTGGCGGACACGCCGGTTGTTGCGCCATCGGCCCCACCATTGCTGGGCGAACACGGTGTGGAAATATTGTCCGTTTTATTGGGCTATACCGAGCGGCAAACCGCTGCCGCTGCCGGTCAGACCTGAGCGCGGATCGCGTCGAGAATTTTTGCACCGCCGACAAAGACCGCGCCTGTGCACGCCACAAACAGCATTTTCCCGCCGAAACCGGGGTATTGCGCGAGGTAGAGATTACCCCGCTCGACAGCGCCAAGCGCCAGCGCATAGATGATCGCATACGCCTCCCATCGGGTTTTGATGACAAACAGACGGGCGACTCGTTTCATTGCCAAATCATTAAGCAAGCATTGCGCCAGCGGCGCAAGTCCGTGGTTTCGCGTTAACGACGTTGGTTACTTGTCAGTTAATCCGACAGTTCGCTGAGCCCCAGTACATCCAGTAGCCGCAGCCGTGCCGCCACGATGTCGCTTTGCAATGTTTCGTTTCCCAGGTCGTCTGGTGCGATCTCCTCGAGCCAACAAGCTGACACCACGCCAGCCAGCCGGTCGAGTTTGGCATGATCCACAAGAAACCGTGGATCGATCGATTCGGGATCGCAAACAACACGCAATCTGAGGCACGCAGGGCCGCCGCCATTGGCCATCGATTCGCGGACATTGACCGGAATCAGTCGCCGGATCGGGCCATTGGTCGCAATCATCGCTTCGAGCCACGTCCAGACGCGGGGATTGTCGCTGGCTTCGGTAGGCAGGATGAGCGCCATTCCTCCTTCAGACAATGTCACCAGTTGGGCATTGAACAGATAGGATTGGATCGCATCAGCCAAGCTGACCGCAGATGCAGGCACCTCGACGATTTCGACCGATGACAAAGCCCGACGCAGCTTCGTGTAAAAGCCTTCACGGTCTGCAAAGGCCTGTTCGTGCGCGAACAGCACCCGTTCGTTGGCGACTGCGACCACATCATTGTGGAATGCCCCCGCCGCAATCGCCGCCTCCGATTGTTCGACCAGCAATGCCGATGTGACGCCATGACGCCGGGAAACAGCACGCGAAGCCTCGATATGTTGACGGGCTGGAAAGGCACCGCCGCTCCGCCCATAGACAAACACCTCGACACCCGGTTCGCCATGAGATGGGCAGAGCCGCATATGGTTGGCGGCCCCTTCATCGCCAAACGGCGGCGGAACTGGTTTATGCACGATGAAATCGTCATGCGCGAACGCCAGCTTGAGCTGCGCCAGCGTGCCCTGCCATTCATGGCTGCGGTGCGGCATAGTGACGAGGTTGGCGACACTCAGGTGGCATTTGCCGTCTTCGGTATCGGGAGCTGGGCTGACTGTTGCGGCATTGGCGGCCCACATCGCCGAAGCCGACATGGCATTGGCGAGCAGCGACGCATCTGCCTGATCCGTATTGGTGCCGAGTGAGGCCAGCCAGCGTGTGTCAGGACGGTTGTGAGGAAGCAGAACTCCCTGTGACAACCCCAGCGCCAGATTGGCGCGCATTTTTTCAATGCCTTGCAGTGCCGCTGCGCGCGGGTGTGAAATTCCGCCCGCATTTTTTGCCGAGGCCAGATTGCCAAGGCTCAACCCCGCATAATTGTGGCTCGGCCCGATCAGCCCG
>JANOQL010000009.1:0-3675 GCA_031414835.1 Sphingomonadales bacterium
AACCAGTGTCGGGATTGACCTGTCGGGCCTCGCCATTGCGCCCTCTGCCGAAGCTGTGGCACGGCTCGCATCGGGCGCGGCGCTGCGCAGCTGGCGGTATGACCAGTATCGCACCAAACTGCCTGACAGCCAGAAGCCGACGCTCGTGACGGTCACGATCACCGGAGCGCCAGCCGGGGCCGAAGAGGCGTGGGCAAGTGCCGCGAAGGTCGCCGATGGCGTGGCGTTCACCCGCGAACTCGTTACCGAACCGGCCAACATCATTTACCCCGAATCGTTCGTCGCGCGCTGCCGCCGATTGGAAGCCCTTGGCGTCGAGATCGAAGTGCTGGGGCAGGCCGAAATGGAAGCCGCTGGCATGGGCGCGCTGCTCGGCGTCAATCAGGGGTCACGGCGCGAACCGCAACTGCTCGTCATGCGCTGGGACGGGACAGGTGGCGCAAAGAAAACACCAGTGGTGTTCGTCGGCAAGGGTGTGACCTTCGACACCGGCGGTATTTCGATCAAGCCAGCGGGCGGGATGGAAGACATGAAGTGGGATATGGGCGGCGCAGGCGCTGTCGCAGGCGCGATGATGGCGCTCGCGGGGCGCAAGGCGAATGCGCACGTTGTGGGCATCTGTGGCCTTGTCGAAAATATGCCCGATGGCAATGCGCAGCGCCCGGGTGACGTCGTGACGTCAATGAACGGGCAGACGATCGAGGTGATCAACACCGATGCCGAGGGGCGGCTGGTGCTGTGCGATGTGATGACGTGGGTGCAGGCGAAATACAAACCCGCGATCATGGTCGATCTCGCAACGCTGACCGGCGCGATCATCGTGTCGCTGGGGCATGAACATGCCGGGATTTTCGCCAATGACGATCCGCTTGCGGACAGCCTGATCGCGGCGGGCAAGGCCGTCGGCGACCCGCTGTGGCGGATGCCGCTGTCTCCAGCCTATGACAAGATGATCGACTCACCCATTGCCGACATCAAGAATGTCGGCCCGCGCGAAGGCGGATCGATCACTGCGGCGCAATTCCTCCAGCGTTTCGTCGATGAAGGCGTCAAATGGGCGCATCTCGATATCGCCGGGATGGTGTGGGCGGCCAAGCCCGGTGCGGTTTGGGACAAGGGTGCGACGGGTTATGGCGTGCGACTGCTCGACCGGTTCGTCGCGGACAATTTCGAGGGATAACTTAAGTCCGTCTACCCTGAGCTTGTCGGACTCGAAGAGGGCGCACAGCGCCAACGGCTGCATTCTGTGGGCACTGGCCGGAAAAGGGCAGGGGTTGACCTTCGGTCGACTTCGTCACGACAAGCTCAGCCTGAACGGATTTCAAGGTGATGACGGTGGTATTTAGTCAGGCACATGCCCGCAAGCAACATAACCAGCGGCGTCAGCTGATAGCGGTGGCGTTCGCCGAATTCGAACCACATGTTGATCAGGCAGATCGAGGCGAGCAGCGCGATGGTGATGCTGACGACGGGATCGGGGCGGCCATCGTGCCAGATGCGGCGACAGGCGAGTGCCGCACCTGCCAGGATTGCCGCCCACGCGAATTGCAGTGGCGGGGTCAGCATATTGCGGTCGTCGGTGGCGATGGGCGGGGTCATGTGGCGATAGGCGGAGATCGACCCTTCTTCATAACCGAAGCCGCTTGCGAAGGCGGCGATGATATTCTTGATCCATTCCCCGGGCATTTCAGCGATCCGGGCGAGCGCGAGTCCCGCCATCCGGCCTGACCGGTCAGGTTCGGGCATCGCGAAAATGTCAGCAGGGAAGGGGATTTTCGCGTCCCCCAGCATGACGTTGAGCATGAACCCCGCCGCTGTGGTGAACGGCACGAATTGCCCGAAGATCAGCCAGTTCCTGATCCACCACGGACTCATTACGAGGACGAAAAACGGCACTGCTCGGAGACCTAGATTGAGGAGCTTCGCAAAGCCAAAACGCGGGATCAGGAGCGCTGCGACCACCGGCGGCATCAGCGCCAGAGCCGCCTGCGTCAGCGCCATCAACGCCCAGAGACCGCCGAAAACCGCGGCATGTCGCCACGTCCCTTTGCCATCGTCAGCCTCCCAGAAGAGGATCGCGCGGACGAACAGCGCGCCTAGCAGCATCGTCAGCATTTCCTTGTTGGGAATGCCTGCGGTGATCGCAAACGCAGGGTAGGCGAGGAACAGCAGCGCGGCAGCGCGACCGGCCTCGGCGTTGCCCCATAGCCTGCCGATGCTCGCCAATGTCCAGCAGGTGGCAAGCGCGGTGGCGAGGTTGAGCAGCAGTGTCGCCCGCAGGCTATCGCCGAACACCCACCACCAGCCAGCGAGGATCACCGGGAACAGCGGCGGGAAATAGGCGCGCAGCCCCTGCCCGTAGCGGAAGTCGTCAGTCACCATCCCGCGCCCTTCGAGCATCGCGCGGGCAAGGTTTGTATAGTTCATCGGATCGGCGCTCAGCTGTGCGTTCCCGATCAGGTCGAGCGATCCCACCCGAATGGCAATCGCCGAGACCGTGACGATGCCTGCCCACAGCCAGCGGTGCGGCCAGTCTCGGCTAGCAGCGACGATCACCGGCATGAACGCGGCATAGCCAAGCGTGATGAACACCGCGCCAAGGCTTGGGTTTTTGGCGAGGCCAACCACTGCCGCAAGCAGCGCACCTGCCGCGAGGAACGCAAAGGCCAACGTCATTGCGGGGGCGGCCAGGCGTTCGAAGCTGCGGGTCGCTGTCATTTCGGTTTGCTACTGCCGCAACTTTGCAATCGGGTGAAGTGCCGTTTTGCGCGCCCCTTGCCCTTTTGCAGCGCACAATTTATGGGCGCTGCCATTCCCATCCTGTTATTTGCAAGGAACGACCGTCATGGCCGCAAGCCGCACCTTTTCGATCATCAAGCCCGATGCCACACGCCGCAATTTGACAGGTGCGGTCACCAAGATGCTTGAAGACGCCGGATTGCGCGTTGTGGCGTCGAAGCGCATCCATATGACCAAGGAACAGGCCGAGGGATTTTACGCGGTGCACCGCGAGCGGCCGTTCTTCAACGATCTGGTCAGCTTCATGGTCTCCGGCCCAGTCGTTGTGCAGGTGCTCGAAGGCGAAGACGCTGTGAAGCGCAACCGCGATATCATGGGTGCGACCAATCCTGAGAATGCCGACGCTGGCACAATCCGCAAGGAACTGGCCGAAAGCATCGAAGCAAACTCGGTCCACGGGTCGGACAGCGAAGACAATGCCGCGATCGAAATCGCCTATTTTTTCAAACCGGAAGAGATCGTCGGCTGAATCAGCAAGAAGAGGTTCGCGCAGAGCCGCAGAGTTCGCAAAGCGCGCAAAGACAGTAGAGACTATTCACGCGGAGCCGCAGAGGGAAATTGGGACAGCCAAAGGCTAGCCCCTCCCCAAATCTTTGCGCCCTCTGCGAACTCTGCGTCTCTGCGTGAACCAACCTTTTCTTCTCCGCGTCTCCGCGCCTCCGTGTGAATCAAAATGCCAGCCACGCCAGAAGGGCGTCCGTGTGAAAACACGCCGCCTGCGGAGGATCAGGGCGGGGGCAAGCCCCCTATGGTCACATTCGCAACAGGCCCGTTTGGCTTTGGGTCGTCACACGATGTTTGGTTCGGCATGCTAGCCCGGTGTTGAGGCCGGACAGAGTGGCGGAGACGGACCATAAACTTGATCGCCACAGGCTT
>JANOQL010000010.1:0-4833 GCA_031414835.1 Sphingomonadales bacterium
CGCCCCTGGCACAGGATCGGCGGATCCTGGCTCCGCGCGAAATGCACCAGATCATGGACGGTGAGGAAGTAATGCGGGAAATCTTCGCCCCTGATGAAATCGAGTTCCTTCTGCACCATTGCCACCAACCGCTGGGGCAGCACTCCGCCGTGCCGTTCGTGCGCGGCATCCCAGACGAGTTTCGCCAGCCAGTCGTTCGCATCCCAGCCTTGCGGCACCGGCTCATTGGGATATTGATATTTGAGCTGCGAGAGGTCGAAGCCGATCCCGTCAGCAAACCGCTGCGTTTCGGAGAGCGCCTCGGGATGCGCGCGGTAGAGGTGCGCGAGTTCAGCGGGTGTGTGGATATGGCGTTCGGCATTCGCCTCGAGCAAGCGGCCTGCCTCGGCGATGCTGGTGCCGTGGCGGATGCAGGTGAGAATGTCGTGCAGGGGTCGTTGGGCAGGGCTGGCATAGAGCGCATTGCTGGTTGCAATCAGCGGGACGCCTGCGGCGTGCGCAATCCGGGCATGGCGGGCAAGCAGACGGGCGTCGCTGCCCTTGCGCATTACAGGTGCGGCGAGCCAGACGCGATTCGGCGCGATCGTCGCAAGACGGGTCACGGTTTCGGTGATGTCGGCAGGCGGCGCGCTGACGATGGTGAGGCGTGGAGGCTCGCCATCGGTAAAGCGGTATTCGGGTGGGGCCTTGTGCGCCTCGGCGTCGGCCTCGCTCGCGCTAGGCATGACGATCAGCTGGAGGTCTTCGAGATAGGGTGCGAGATCGGCGAAGTGGAGGATGCAATCGCCCTTGACCGCGCGCATGTTTCCGAGCGTCAGTAGTCGCGTCAGCCGTCCCCAGCCTGCACGGCTCTGCGGATAGGCAACGATGTCAGGCGTCCCATCTGTGAATACCAGCCGCGCGCCGGTGAGGAGCTTGAACCCCTCGGCCAGCCCTGCTTCACGCAATTCATTGAGCGCGATCCACGCGCGGACGACACCTGCGACGCTGTTGCGATCCGCGATGCCGAGCCCCGATAGTCCGGCGACGATCGCTGCTTCGACCATCTGCGCCGGTTGCGATGCACCGCGCAGGAAGGAGAAGCTGGTGGCAGCGACGTGTTCGAAAATGGGTGCTGGATCACCCGAACGTGCCATGGACATACCAATCCGGATTGGGCTTCTCCGCGCCATAAAGCCCATGGCGGAACAGCCAGAAACGCCTTCCACGGGCATCTTCGACGCGGTAATAATCACGCGTGAGGCCTGCCCCGGAAGCCCTAAAGCCTTCGCGGCGTTTCCACCATTCGGACGCGATCCGTTCCGGCCCTTCATGTGCGATCACGTCGTGCATCTGCCGCCGCCAGCGGAAGCGGCGCGGCGGCCCATCGGGGACTTCGGCGATCACTTCGACGCGTTGCGGCGGATCGAAGAGGCGGATCGGTCTGAGGGGCGGCTCACCGGGTTCGGGCACAGGCCACGGCATCGGCAGCACAGGCGCGTTCGCCGCCACGCTGAAGCTCGCGCATTCGGGAATATGGCTGTTGCCGCTGGCAAACCGGCGGACGCGCGCGTGACCGAGTCGGACACCGAGCCGGTCGGTCAGGGCGTCGACGTCGCCCTTGAAATCGTCAGCGCCGCGCTCGCCGCCATCGAGTTCGGGCTGGCTGCTGCCAAGCGGTTCCACAAACGCCACATCGAACCGGATCGCATCATAACCGAAACCGGGATCGAGTTCATCTGACAGACTGTCGATCCGTTCGCGGAACAGCCGGTCGAGCAGCGCCGGATCGCGCGTTGGGCGGCCGGTTTCGATGCTGAGCCGCCGCGTGTCGCCATCGCTCCTGAACAGGCTGATGGTGAAGCTCCGTCCGCCCTGGCCGCGTTCGCGGAGCGCGATTTGCGCTTCACCCGCCAGATCGCGGATCGCGCCTAGCACAATATCGGTGTGCGCGACCGGCTCGGCAAAGCGGCAAACGAAGAACAGCACAGGCGTCACCCGGCGTGGCACGATCCGCACATCTTCCTCACCGAGCACACGCGCCAGCTTGGCGATCATGCCCATCCCGAAGCGTGCCGCGAGCGGACGACGCGGGCGGCGCGCGAGATCGTCGATGGTGTGGAGCCCTGCGCGCCGCAGAGCTGTCTCCTGATCATCAGGCAGGTCGAGTGCGGCAATGGGGAGGGCAGGGCAATAGGCACTGCGCTCCTCGTTCAGCGCTCCGGGCGGTAACCTGCGTCCGGCGCGGAGCAGCTCTCCGCCGTGGCGCGCCAGCGCGCGCGCCTTGTCAGGCGTTTCGGCAAGCGCGAGCCGGATTGTGAGACCCAGATGCACGAGCCGCGCCGCGATTGCCGAAACCAGATTGCCCTCATCGCCCCACAAATGTGCACAGCCAGTGATGTCGAGGATCAGTCCGTCGGGCGGATCGGCCGCAACCATCGGGGTGAAGCGGTCGCAATCTTCTGCCAGCCGGTCGAGAAGTGCGGCATCGGCGGCGGGGTCATATCCAACCGTCAGCAGATCGGGCACCCGCGCGCGGGCATCGGCGAGCATCATGCCCGGTGCGATTCCCAGCGTCAGCGCGACTTCATCGACCGCAACGATCCGCATCGCCCCGCGCTGCTTTTCGATGAAAGCGAGGGGGTTCGACTGGTCCTCTCCGGAACGGGGAGGGGGAGTTGGCTGTCGAGAGCCCCCCGCAATCGAAAGCTGTGCCGGGGGCACAGTTTCGCCAACGCCGCGCGCAGACGCGGGGGTGGAGGGGCCGGTTGAAGTTGAGGTGCCTTCTGCATTCGGCCCCTCCACCAGCTTCGCTGGCCCCCGTCCCCGTTCCGGGGAGGATTCACGCCGCCATCTGTCCGCGCTCAGCATCGGCAGGAAAATCGCGCAATAGCGGCGAGGCAGCAAAGCCCGGGGCGCTGAAAGACTGTCGATCACGGTTCCACTCCAGCAGGGTTTCAAAAGGGGCCACGCCGCCACGATGGCGGATCAGCGCAAGTCGTAGCGCAGTTTGCCCCGGGGCATTGGCGGCGAGCGGAACCGATGGCGCGGCCATGACCGACCAACGCGTGCTCGCGGCACTGGCAAAGCGCGTGGCCCCCGATCGCAGCACGATCGCGGTCACGCCCGAGCGTTCGGCAGCGAGCAGCAGGCGGCGGCTTGCGGTGAGATCGAGCTTCTTGGCCGCGCCTGCATCGATCAGCACTGCGCCAACGCCGAAGACGCTCACAATATCTGCCGCTGCCCGCAGTGCCGCCAATTCATCGGGTGCATGGACGCTGACGATCCGGTCGGGATCGAGCCCCAGATCGATCAGGCCGGGGCCATAAAGCTGCCCTTCCTGCCGGTCGCGCCTGTCGGTTGAAACGATCAGAATGCGGCTTTTTCCGGCAGCGCGGAGTGCCAGCATCAGCGCAAAGCCGCAAGCGGCGGGAAAATCCCCCTCACTCTCATGCGTTGCTTCGTGCATTCCCGAAAGCGCAAGGCCGCCTCCCAGGCGGGCATCGACACCTGCCTCGCCCATCGTAAACAGGCCAGGCGCATCTGCGGTCAGCGGCACAGCCAGCCGCTCAATATCGCGCCGCAATCGGGCAAGGGAAATCACCGAATCAGTCATAATTCACTTTATGTTCCAATTGATCATGTTTTGTTCGAATACAAATGAGAGTCAACCCCGTTGATGCCGCGCTGGCGTTGATCTTAAAGCGCCGCTATCGCGCTCGGCGATGAGCATCCTCGAACTGGGCGAGCGGCAACGGCGGGTTACACGGCGCGGCGTGTTGACAGGCATGGCTGTCGCGGGGGGACTGGTGGTCGGCTATGTCGTCTGGCCGCGTGAGCAGACCCCCAATCTGGTTGCTGCCGATGGCGAAACGGTTTTCAATCCGTGGATCAAGATCGCGCGCGATGGCCGGGTGACGATCGCTGTTCCACAACTTGAAGCAGGGCAGGGAAGTTTTACGGCGCTCGCACAGATTGTCGCCGATGAACTGGGTGCCGACTGGCGGACGATTGCGATCGAACCTGCACCGCTCAATTCGGCCTATGCCAACGCGGTGTTTGGCGATGCGGTAGGTAGTGCAGCGGTGCAAGCCACCGGATTTTCCTCAACGATCCGCAATTTCGCAGAGCCGGTGCGAAAGGCGGCGGCGGCCACGCGGGCGCTGCTCAGTCAAGCGGCGGGCGCGCGCTGGGATGCCGACTGGCTGGCGTGCAGCACCGAAAATGGCTTTGTCGTGCGCGGCAATGATCGCCTGCGATTTGGCGAACTTGCCGAGGACGCTGCCAAATTCGATGTGCCATCGGAAATCCCGCCACGTGACGCCGATGATCGGCTGATCCGCAAAGGCGTGCCTCGGCTCGATGCGCCTGCCAAGCTCGACGGATCGGCTAATTTTGCAGGTGACATCCGTTTGCCCGACATGGTGTTTGCGAGCATTCGGCAAGGGCCACCTGGCGCCGACGCACGGCTGAAATCCATCGATAAGGCGGCTGTGCAGAAGGTGTTCGGGCTGCTGCAAATCATTGAGCATGAGAATTGGGTGGCGGCGGTTGCCACCAACTGGTGGGCGGCAAACCGCGCGATCGATGCCATGCGACCGCGCTTTGCGGTTAGCGGCAAGCCTGCAGATACTGCGTCAATAGACAAGGCGCTGGACGCAGCGCTTGATGGCGATGATGGAATACGGGTGCATTCGGCAGGCGATATCAGGGCGGCATTGGGCACTGGCCGCGTTGACCGGGCCGCCGATGCTGCCGGGCCAAAGCCGCACGGCTGTATCGAGCCGCTCTGCGCAACCGCCGCATTCAAGGATGGGCAGCTTCAGCTTTGGTTTGCAAGCCAATGGCCCGATG
>JANOQL010000011.1:0-1585 GCA_031414835.1 Sphingomonadales bacterium
ATCGCCCGCCCGCCAAGGCCTGCCACAATGGCTGCGAACAGCGGCAGGAACACGATGAGCTTAATCGAAAGGGTCACAAAATCACCCCTTCATCCGGTTGACATCGTCGACCGCAATCGTGCCGCGTCCACGGAAGAAGATCACCAGAATGGCGAGCCCAATCGCCGCCTCGCCCGCCGCGACGGTCAATACGAACATCGCAAACACCTGCCCGACCAGATCGCCAAGATACGCGCTGAACGCGACCAGATTGATGTTCACTGCAAGCAGGATCAGCTCGATCGACATCAGGATGATGATGATATTCTTGCGGTTGATGAAAATGCCCATCACCCCCATCGTGAACAGCACCGCCGAAACCGCGAGATAATGTTGAAGGCCGATCACAACTCGATCCCCGCGCCGACCGCCGGATTGGTGATCCGCACCGCATCCTCGGGCCGCCGACGCACCTGCCGACCCACATTCTGCGCGCGCGAATCCTTGCGCTCGCGGTGCGTCAGCACGATCGCCCCGATCAGCGCGACCAGCAGGACGAACCCCGCCGCTTCGAAAATATAGAGGTAGCGCGAATAGAGGATTGTCCCCATCGCCTCGATATTGGTCTTGTCCGCGGCAATCGGTGCCGCGCGCTGGGCCAGTTCGATTGGACCCGCTGTCCACGCGCTGCCCGCAATGATGATCTCGGCCGCCAGCACCACCGCGACCAGCAGCCCGAACAGCCCGTATTTGACGAACCCCGCGCGCACCTCGGTGACGTCAATGTCGAGCATCATCACGACGAACAGAAACAGCACCGCGACCGCGCCGACATACACGATGACGAGCAGCATCGCGATAAACTCCGCCCCCACCAGCAGCATCAGCCCCGCCGCGTTGAAGAACGCCAGGATAAGCCACAGCACGCTATGCACCGGATTGCGCGACAGGATCGTCAGCGCGCCCGACAGGATTACGAGCGAGGCGAAGAGATAGAAGGCGAAGACTTGGATCACGCCGCAATACCCTCTGCGATCTTTGCGGCCTCTGCGGCTCTGCGCGAACTTTGGCGGCATGTTCGCGCAGAGCCGCAGAGACCGCAAAGGGCACCGAGACTGTTCACATCATCCACAAACAGCGCGACGCCGGAAATTATCGGGGTTTGAATCACGCCCGCGCCCCTAGCGATACGGGGCATCGGCGGCAAGGTTTGCAGCAATCGTGCGTTCCCACTTGTCCCCGTTCGCGAGCAGCTTCGCCTTGTCGTAGAGCAGTTCCTCGCGCGTTTCGGTGGCATATTCGAAGTTCGGCCCCTCGACGATCGCATCGACCGGGCACGCCTCCTGACAGAAACCGCAATAGATGCACTTGGTCATGTCGATGTCATACCGCGTCGTCCGGCGGCTCCCATCGTCACGCGGTTCGCTCTCGATCGTGATCGCCTGCGCCGGGCACACCGCCTCGCACAGCTTGCACGCGATGCAACGCTCCTCGCCATTGGGATAGCGGCGCAACACATGCTCCCCCCGGAACCGCGGCGAAATCGGGTTTTTCTCGTAAGGATAATTGATCGTCGCCTTCGCCTTGAAGAGATATTTCAAGGTCA
>JANOQL010000012.1:0-3512 GCA_031414835.1 Sphingomonadales bacterium
GCGCTCGAAGCCCGTGCTGCGCGCCGTGCCGATTTTACAGCGGCGGCGCGCTTTCTGGCATTGCTGCAACCGCAGGCTTTGGCATGAACCAGCGGAGCATCACGAACCCGCCCGCGATCAGCGCGATCAAGCATTCGACGCCCAGATAAATCCACCACGCCCATGGCATGTACGAATTGAACACCGGGATTGCGAAGATGAAATAGAGTGTAGTTGCGACTGCAATCAGCACCAGCGCCTGCATCCGCCGCGCAAACCCATCGATCATCGACAGCGCCACCCCGATCAAGAACAGCATCGCGACCGACAGCCCAAGCCCGGTCAACAACGCCATCGGATCCATCACCGGAAAGCCATCGGTGTTGAACATGATCAGCGCCACTGGCCCCTTGCCGAGCATCACTGTGCCCTCTGCGGTTTCAGGCGACGGGATGAAATAGGTGCCGCTGCCTGTTGGCGTCAGATTGCGTCCCAATGCGGCCTGCAGATCAGCGGCGGTGGCATCGCTTGCGCCGACAAATGCCAGCCGCCCGAGCGGCGTTGCCCACGCGATAGCCCCGATCACGAACTGGACAAGCCCGCCAATGACAGCGCCAAGAAAAATGCGGATCATGATCGCTCTCCCCAATTTATGCCTCAAGGATAGGAGCATTGTCCCGCAAGCCGCAAGCCTGCGTTAGAGGCTCACCAGTTCGGCCAGAATGCGATCGAGCAACGGCATTCCCGATTCGGTGAGGATGAGGCGCTTCCCGCGCTGTTCGACCAATCCAAGGTCAGCCAGATGGACAGCTTTCGTTTCGTCGATCAGCGTCACAATCCCGGTGCGTTCGCTGATCCGTGCCAGATCGACGCCTTGGGTCAGTCGCAACCCCATGACGAGCGCTTCCTTCGCCTGTTCTTGTGGTGTCAGCGGGATTTCTTCCGACAGCCCATGGCCATTGCGCGCAACCGCCGCGATCCAGTTCTCGGGCTTTTTGTGCCGCAGCGTCGCGAGGCCACCGCGCCGCCCATGCGCACCCGGGCCGATGCCGAGATAATCGTCATAGTGCCAATAGCTGAGGTTGTGGCGGCTCTCGTCGCCGGGGCGGGCATGGTTCGAAACTTCATACGCGGGCAGGCCAGCCGCCGCCATCATCGTGCGCGTCATGGCAAATAGATCGGCGGCAAGATCTTCATCGATTTCGGTGAGTTCACCTTTTGCCGCCATGGTGGCAAATCGCGTCCCCGGCTCAATCGTCAGTTGGTAGAGCGATAAATGCCCCGTCCCCAATGCGAGTGCGCGCTCGAGTTCGGTTTCCCAATCGGCTAGCGACTGCCCCGGCCGCGCAGTGATCAGATCGAAGCTGACGCGACCGAATACGCTTTGCGCGACATCGAGCGCGGCCAACCCCTCATTGACGTCATGCGCACGCCCCAGAAAGCGCAGCGCAGTATCATCGAGTGCCTGAAGCCCAAGCGACACCCGGTTGACGCCTGCTGCCGCCAGATCGGCAAAGCGCGCGGCTTCGACAGAGGACGGATTGGCTTCGAGCGTGATCTCGATCCCCGGTGCAAAGCCCCACAGTGCCTCGGCACGCGCGATCAGCACCGCAGCAGTCGATGGCGGCATCAGCGATGGCGTGCCGCCGCCAAAAAAGATCGACGTCAACGGACGTTGCGGCCCGGCCGCATATTCGTGCGCCAGATCAGCGAGCAGCGCTTTTGCCCACGCCTCCTGATCGACGCTCTCGCGGACATGGCTGTTGAAATCGCAATAGGGGCATTTGGAAACGCAGAACGGCCAATGGATATAAAGCGCGAGCGGCGCATCGGTTCGGCTGGCGTTCAGCGCGACGGGGTGAGAGAATGGTGCCATGTGGAAGACAATCGCCCCTATAGCGCTTCTGATCGCCACGCCAGCGTGCGCGCAGCCCGGCTTCCAGTCGGGCGAGCTGCCGTGGAACGGCAAAGCCGCAGCGCGTGGCACCGATCTGATGAAACGCGCGATGATCGACGTCCATGCCAAAGCGCGCAAGGCCTATCGCGTCGCGCCGCTGGCTTGGGATGACGCGCTTGCTGCCGATTCGCGGCGCTATGCGCTCGCGATGGCCAAATCGGGCGTGTTTGCGCACGACAAACAGGTTGGCATCAAACCGCAACAGGGCGAAAACCTGTTCAAGGGCACCAGTGGCGCATTCGATTATCCGACGATGGCGCAGCTCTGGGTCGACGAACGCAAGGATTTCCGCGCAGGTCGTTTTCCCGATGTCGTCAAAAGCGGCGACTGGCGGAAAGTGGGCCATTACACCCAGATCATCTGGCCGGCTTCAACGCGGTTCGGCTGTGCGACGGCGGGAAACAAGGGTGAGGACTTCCTCGTCTGCCGTTACCTGCCGGCAGGCAATGTCTACGGGGTCGTGTTGCGCTAGAAAACTGCCGCCACCAGCTTGGCGAACGCATCGGCGCGGTGGCTGATGCTGTGCTTTTCGGCAGGGTCGAGTTCGGCAAAGGTCATCGCGCCGCCCGATGGCACGAACACCGGGTCATAGCCGAACCCCAGCATCCCGCGCGGTGGCCAGGTGAGGCTGCCTTCGACCTTGCCTTCGAACTCGGCTTCTTCGCCATCAGGCCAGACCAGTGCGAGCGTGCAGACAAAGCGCGCAGTGCGGGCCACATCGGCGCCGAGCGCAACCAGTTTGCCCTCGACCTTGCCCATCGCCATATACCAGTCACGCCCCGGCCCGCCTTCATGCACCGCCTGTTCGGCCCAGTCGGCAGTCCAGACACCCGGACGCCCACCCAGCGCATCAACACACAGCCCGCTATCATCGGCCAGCGCCACGATGCCCGACGACTGCGCACTTGCCCGCGCCTTGAGCAGCGCATTTTCGGCAAAGGTGACGCCTGTCTCCTCAGGCTCGGGCAGCCCGAGTTCGCCTGCCGAGACCGGCTCGATCCCGAATGGGGCAAGCAAATCGCGGATCTCACGCACCTTGCCTGCATTGTGGCTCGCGATAACAAGCCTGCCGGGGGCGAGCTTGCGAGTCATGCCCATCCTCCGCGAAGCGGAGAGAAAACCTCACGCAAAGCCGCAAAGACGCGAAGGCAGGATTCGGGCTGAGCCGCCTCTTTTCTTTGCGTCTTTGCGGCTTTGCGCGAAATTATGACTGGCATCAGCGCCCTACGGCTGCCCGCTGAGCCTCGAAAATCGAAGTGCAGCCGATGCGCGCCAGTCTCAACAGCCGGAGCAGCGCCTCCTCATCGTACGTCGCGCCTTCGGCAGTCGCCTGTGCCTCGGCGATATTGCCATTGTCGAGCAAAACGAAATTGGCATCGGCATGCGCGTTCGAATCCTCGATATAGTCGAGATCGAGCACCGGAGTGCCTTCATAAATCCCGCAGCTGACCGCCGCGACCTGCCCGGTGATCGGATCGGCGGTGAGCTTCCCATCCTTCAACAACCCGTCGATTGCCATCCGCAGCGCAACCCACGCGCCCGAAATGCTTGCCGTCCGCGTGCCGCCATCGGCCTG
>JANOQL010000013.1:0-8062 GCA_031414835.1 Sphingomonadales bacterium
CGCCTCGGTGCGTTGCGCACTGAGCCGGGCGGCGGCATCGACATAGGCCCGGTGCGCGGCTTTCGCCTCGGCTTCCAGCTTCGCCAACCCCTCGCTGCCGGCCTCGATAGCATCGAGTTTGGCGGCCAATGTATCGGCAAACGCCGCCAGATCGTCAGGCTGAACGCGGTGCTTCCGCGCCAGCGCGCGCAGATCGAACAGCCGTGTTTCATCGGACTCGAGGTCGGCAGGCGAGAAGGCCAGAGCCGCTGCTGCTTCGACCAGTCTTTGTTCGGCCATCGCTCCTTCGATGATCGCACGATCGAGGCTGGCGAGCGCGTCTTCGAGCTGCGGCTGGCCTGTGGCGATGCGTTCGAGGATCCGCGCCGCCTGACGCAGTTTGGACAAGCCCGCCTCGCCTGGCTCAACGAGCAGCCGCACGGCCTCAACATCTTCGGCAATCCGTGCGCTGCGTTGCATTGTCGCGCGACGGTCGGCGAGCAGTTCTTCCTCACCAGGTTCGGCGGCAAAACTGCGCAGTTCGGCAACGCTATGCGTCAGCCAGTCGCGATCGCGCTCAGCATCCGCAATCGCGGTCCGCGCAGCGGCGATCGCGGCGTCGGTGGCGATTTTCGTCGCCCAGAGCCGCGCCACATCTGCCGTATCGGCACGCGCAAACGCATCGAGCAGCGCGCGATGGCCACGCGGATTGATCAGTCCGCGATCGTCATGCTGGCCGTGGATTTCGACGAGCAACCCACCGAGTTCGCGCAGCAACGCCGCTGAGACCGGCTGATCGTTGACAAAGGCACGACTGCCACCATCGGCCTTCACCGTGCGGCGGACGATCAGTTCCTTGCCCGTTTCTGCTGCAATATCGCTGTCTGAAAGCAGATTCTGTGCAGCAGCTGGCGGATCGAAACTGGCAGATACGCTCGCCTGCGCGCACCCTTGGCGCACCAACCCGCTATCGGCACGATCACCCAGTGCAAGCCCAAGCGCATCCAGCAGGATCGATTTGCCCGCGCCCGTTTCCCCCGTCAGCACACCGAGGCCCGCGCCAAAATCGAGATCGAGCGCCTCGATCAGCACCACATCGCGGATCGACAGGCGGGTTAGCATGATGAAACCGCCCGCCCTTTTCAGGTGGCGGGGTTCTTCTGCATCAGGGCATAGGCGCGCTGATACCATTCTGAGCCGGGATAGTTTGCGCCAAGTACGGCTGCAGCACGCTGCGCCTCTTGCCGGATGCCCAATGCCAGATAGCTTTCGGTCAACCGTTCGAGCGCTTCGGGGGTGTGGCTGGTCGAATCATATTTGTCGACAACCACGCGGAACCGCACGACCGCAGCGAGCCATAGCCCGCGCCGCTGATAGAACCGCCCGATCTCCATTTCCTTGCCAGCGAGATGATCGTTGATCAGATCAACCTTCAGCCGCGCATCGGCGGCATAGCGCGTGTTGGGATAGCGCCGCATCAGTTCGCCCATCGAATCGAGCGCCTGCTGCGTGATTTTCTGATCGCGCGTCACATCGGTGATCTGCTCGTAATAATTGAGCGCGATCAGATAATAGGCGTAGGGCGCATCGCGGTTGCCGGGGTGGATCGTCAGGAAACGCTGCGCCGAATTGGTCGATTCGGTATATTCGCGGCCCATGTAATAGCTGAACGCGCTCATCAGCTGCGCACGCCGCGCCCAGACCGAGTAGGGATGCTGCCGCTCGACCTCATCGAACAGCGCGCCAGCGAGCTTGAACTGGCCCCGATCGAGGCGGCCTTTCGCTGCCGAATAGAGCGTGTTGACGTCACGCGCGACATACGAAGTGTCGGCCTTGTTCTGATTGCGCGCACACCCCGAGACACCGAGGGCTGCGACGAGTGCTGCTGCGAGCACGATCTTGCGAGACTGGATCATATCGGGGGTCTTAACCGTTTGGTATGCGGACGCCAAGCACGGAGATTGCAGAGTGATACGCTTTTCCGATAAGCCATTGCCATGACGGTTACTCGCCTCGACATGATCGAAGTCGCCAAGCCGTGGGGACGGCATGTTCTGTGGCCCGGGTTCCGCGATCCGCCAGTCACTGGCGAGCCCATCGGCGAAATCTGGTTCGCGGCACCAGGTCGCGATCTGCCGTTGCTGGTCAAATATCTGTTCACCAGCGAAAAGCTGTCGATTCAGGTCCATCCGAACGATGCTTTGGCGCAGGCGCATGGGCATCCGCATGGCAAGGAGGAATGCTGGATCGTCCTCGATGCCGAACCCGGTGCGACGTTAGGGCTCGGGACCACGCGCCCGCTGAATAGCAATGAACTGCGCGCAGCCGCGCTCGATGGATCGATTGAAACGCTGATGGACTGGAAACAGGTGAAGGCAGGCGACATTGTTCATGTCCGCCCCGGCACAGTTCACGCCATCGGGGCCGGTATTACACTGATCGAAGTGCAGCAGAATATCGATCTGACCTACCGGCTCTATGACTATGGCCGCCCGCGCGAATTGCACCTTGATGAGGGCGTTCCAGCATCCGAAGCCAAACCATTTGCCTCAGCCAGCGCGCCAGTCGCACTATCGCCGGGGCGAGACGCGATTGTTCACGGCGGCCATTTCACTGTCGAGCGTTGGAGTGGAGGCCCCGCGCGCATCATAGAATGCCCGAACGGGATGCCTGGCTGGGCAATTCCGGTGTCAGGCGGCGGCATGATCGATGGCCATCGCGTCGAAGCCGGGCAATGCTGGCTGATCGAAGGCGAAGCGACTTTCGCCGCAGACAAGGCGAGCGACTGGCTGTTTGCTTATCCGTCGGCACATCCAGTCCCGTCGCTGCTTCGAAACATGCCCGGCGGCGCCTGAATTGCTCAAAGTCCTGACACTTTCGACGCTCTATCCCGATGCGGCCCGGCCGCGGCTCGGCCCGTTTGTCGAACGGCAAACGCGCGAACTGGAAGGCCATTCGGGTGTCGAATTGCAAGTCGTCTCTCCTGTCGGACTGCCGCCATGGCCGTTCACGCGCCACAGCCATTATCGCGCGCTGGCACAGCTTCCGCTGCATGATATTTGGGAAGGTGTCCGGATTCATCGCCCCCGGTTTCTTCACCTGCCCGGAACGGGTGGGCGTTACGATGCGGCTGCCATGGTCCGAACCCTTGCCCCGTTGCTGACCGCGATCCGGCGCGAATTCGTGTTCGATGTGATCGATGCCGAATATTTCTTCCCCGATGGCCCCGCCGCAATCGCGCTGGGTCAGCGGTTCGGCGTGCCCGTCTCGATCAAGGCGCGCGGCAGTGACATCCATGTCTGGGGGCAGACGGAAGCCACGGCCGAGCAAGTGCGTGAGGCAGGATTGGCCGCCGACGGGCTGCTCGCGGTATCGCCTGCGCTCAAGGACGATATGGTGGCATTGGGGATGCCAGCCGATCGGATCGCGGTGCATTATACTGGCGTCGACAAGGCTTTGTTCGGGCAGACCGACAGGGCGGCAGCACGCGGTTCGCTGGGCATTTCCGGCCCGCTGATCGCGTCGGTCGGCACGCTGACCGAACGCAAAGGCCATGCCGTGCTGATCGAAGCGCTGGCGCTGATTCCGGCTGCGACGTTAGTCATCGCAGGGCATGGACCGGATCGTGACGCACTCGGTGCACTGGCACGGTCAGTGGGTGTTTCAGACAGGGTGCGTTTCCTCGGCAGCATCGATCACGCAGCAATGGCGTTGTGGCTGGCCGCAGCCGATGTGTTCGCGCTCGCGACGGCCTCCGAAGGGCTGGCCAATGTCTGGGTCGAGGCGCTGGCATCAGGAACGCCGGTCGTGACTACCAATGTCGGCGGCGCGCCCGACGTGATCCGATCACACATCGCAGGGCGGCTCGTGGCCCGGACAGCGCCAGCGTTTGCAGCGGCGATATTGGATATTCTAGTCTCTCCGCCCGAGCCGGACCGCGTCAAGGCCGAAGCCGCACCGTTCGACTGGACCACCAATCGCGACGCGCTTTACGCGCACATCACATCATTGGTTACTTCACATACCCTTCGGCATGCTTCTGATCGCCATCCTTGACGTCGTTCTTTGGGATAAAACTATTCTGATCGACGCCCAGCCACAGCAGCGCGGGTGCAGAGATATAGACCGATGAAAAGGTGCCGATCACCAGACCGAGCAGCATCGCTGCGGTAAATCCAAAGATGATGTCGGGCCCCATCGCCAGCAGGATGGCGAGCGTGAGGATCATCGATAATGACGTTGTGACCGTGCGTGACAACGTTTCATTCATCGCCAGATCGAGCAATGCCGGGATGTCCATCTTGCGATATTTGCGCAGGTTTTCGCGTATCCGGTCATAAACCACGATCGTATCATTGAGCGAATAACCGGCAATCGTCAGCAATGCCGCGATGATGCCAAGATCGAACTGCAACTGGGTCAGCGCGAAAAATCCGAACGTCAAAATCACGTCATGCGCCAGTGTCAGCAACGCGCCGACACCGAATTGCCATTCGAACCGGAACCAGATGAAGACGGCGATGCCCAACATCGCCAGCGAAAGCGCGATGCTGCCAGTGCTGAACAGCTCGCAACCGACCTTGCCAGAGACCGATTCGACCGATCCGAAGCTGGCCCCTGGATAAGCCTTGGTGATTTCGGCGCGCACTTTCGATGTTGTGGCGTTGGCAGCGCCGACATCCTTTTCGCGGGTTTGAATAGGGTTCGATCCGAAGCACTGCCCGATCGGATTGCTAGCGCTACCGCCCAGCGGGATACGGATCGTGACCTGCTTGCCATCGCCCGATTCCTGCAACGAAACATCGCCAACGCCCAGCGCCTCGATCCGGTCGCGCAACTGTTCGACATTGGGTGCCTGCTGAAAAGACACACGGATCGACTGGCCGCCCGAAAAATCGGCTCCCCAGTTCAGCCCACGCGTCGCGACCAGCGCAATCGACGCGATGATAAGGATGATCGAAACCACCAGCGCAGCCCAGCGGCCCGCGATGAACGGGATGTTGGTGTTATCGGGAACAAGTTTGAGCGGGCGCATGACAATCGCCTCCTAAAGATTCAATGTCTTGGGCCGAGCGCGCTTGAGATACCATGCCACCATCAACCGCGTCAGCGTGACGCCTGTGAACACCGACGTCACGATCCCGATCGCCAGCACCACGGCAAAGCCGCGGATCGGGCCTGAGCCGAACCAGAACATGATCACAGCCGAAATCACGTTGGTGATATTGGCATCGAAGATTGCGCTTTGCGCTTCTTTGTAACCGAATTCCACAGCTTGGAGCGTCGGCCGCCCGCGCGCAATTTCTTCGCGGATGCGTTCGTTGATCAAGACATTGGCATCGACCGCCGCACCGATCGTCAGCACGAACCCGGCAATCCCCGGCAGCGTCAGCGTGCCGTTGAACAGTGCCATGACGCCCAGAACCATGATCCCGTTGATCACGAGCGCGATCGTCGTGAACACCCCGAAGCGCAGATAGGTGACCATCATGAAGATCACGAGCGCAAGCGTCGCGACGATGCCTGCGGTAATCCCGCTGCGGATTGAATCGCGCCCCAAATCGGGGCCGACCGAGCGTTCATCGACCACTTCGAGAGCGACTGGCAGCTTGCCAGAGCGCAGCGACACCGCGAGTTCGTTGGCGCTTTCAACGGTGAAATTGCCTGAAATCTGTGCTTGCCCGCCAAGGATCGGCTCGTTGATGTTGGGGGCAGAGATCACTGAATCATCAAGGATGATGGCAAACGGCTTGCCCGTATTTTCCTGCGTCGTCCGTGCAAACCGCCTGCCGCCCTGCCCGTCGAACCTGATGTTGACGATCGGCGCATTTGTCTGTTGATCGAAGCCCTGGCTTGCGTCGATCAGCTGATCGCCCGACACCATTATCCGGCGCTGAACCGCGATCACGGGGCTGCTGCCGGGATTGTCGGGATAGGGAAGAATCTGGCTTCCCGGAGGCGCGATGCCTTGCGCAACCTGCGCGGGATCGGCGGTGATATCGACCAGCTTGAATTCGAGCTTGGCGGTTTTGCCAAGCAGAGCCTTCAACCGCTCGGGATCGCTCAATCCTGGCACCTGCACCTGGATGCGGTTGCTGCCCTGCCGCGTGACCGAAACTTCGCGGGTGCCATCGGGATCGATCCGCTTGGCCACCACTTGCCGCGCAGTTTCCATCGCCTTGTTGACCTCGTCGGACAGGCCGGCATCGGTTGGCGTCATCACAATCGTCGAACCATCGCGCACCGCGACGTTCCAGTCACGCTGGCCCGTCACGCCGATGCCATTGGTCAGCGATCGTGCGAGTTCGACAGCCTTGTCGACCTGACCAGCTTCGCGCACCATAAAGCTCAGCACGCCGCCTGCTGTGGATATGTCACCGATCTCGATCCGTGGGGTCGAACGGCGGACTTCAGTACGGACGGCTTCTTCCATCCGCTCGAACCGCTGTTTTGCAACATCATCGGTCGCAGCTTCGAGCAGCAGTTCGGACCCACCCGCAAGATCGAGCCCCAGGTTGATCTTGGTCGTCTGCATCGCAGTGGGCAGCTTTGCACGGACATCGGCAGGCAATATCGACGGGATCGCCATCGCCATTGCGGTGATCGTCGCGATGAGGACGAGCCACACCTTCCAGCGCGGAAAATCGAGCATCAGCATCGGCGCACTCAGTCGTTCGCAGGTTTGCCGCCGCCAAGCGGCGTAATGTCGGACAATGTCGCCTTGACAACCTTGACCTTGACGCCGGTGGCGATCTCGACCTCGACCTTGTCATCTTCGACCTTGGTCACCTTGCCGATCAGCCCGCCACCGGTCACGACACTATCGCCCTTCTTCACAGCATCGATCATCGCGCGATGCGCCTTCGCACGCTGCTGCTGCGGACGGATGAGGAGGAACCAGAAGATCACGAAGATCAGGATCAGCGGGACCATCTGGACGAAGAAACCGGCGGCACCGCCCGATGCGGGCGCGGCCCCTGCGGCCTGGGCATAAGCGGGAGAGATCAGCATCGGCACACTCTTGCGAAATGGGGTCAGCGGCGTCATGCACCGCAAGTGAGCGGCGCGCCTAACACCAGCACCGCGCGCGCGCAACCGTGCCGACGCACAGACAGGGAGGATCGACTATGAGCATCGTGATCGTGATGGGCCATGTGAAGATGGCGGCAGGCGCGCTCGACAGCCTTGGAGACGCGATAGCAGCGCAGATCGCGGCGACCCGCGCCGAGGATGGCTGCGACTATTACGGCTACTCGCGCGACGTGCTCGACCCCGACACGATGATCATCTCCGAACGCTGGCGCGACCGCGCGGCCTTGGAAGCCCACTTCAAGGCACCGCACATGGCTGCATTCAACGCCGCTTTGGGTGGCGTGACCGTACTCGAAATGAGCGTGAAGGCGTATGAGGGCGATAAAGTGCAGGTGCTGCTGGGGAAGTAAGGCTAGTCTTAAGCCGCTTTCATGTGCTCATAGCCCAGTGTCGCCAGCATGACGGTCTTGGGTATCGGCTGTTCGCCCGAGAGGTAATAGGCGATGGTGCGGCGTGACAGGCCAAGCGCCGCCGCCGCTGCATCAAGCGTGAGGTGGTGCGTGTCGATCCATATCCGGAACGCAGCGGCAGCCATTGTTTCGCCCGCCTGCTCGTCTGCCCAACGACGCAATTGCGCAGTCCCGAAATCGATATCGCCCGGCCATTCGAGCGACCAGCCATCGGGAGAGACCGCTACCTCGTCGAAAATGTCACGATCCTCCAAGGGTGCCAGCGCGGGGTGGATAGCGATCATGGCACTGAGATCGACTTTGGCACGCCTGCCATCATCCCATTGCAGTTCGACCGCCTGCGGCCCGGTGACGGCGACGGAGATGATTTTCCCGATGCTCATTCCACTGCTCCGCTGAATTGAATCCATTTCGCTTCAAGCAATTCCCTGTTCGCCGCTGCCCAATCGAGCGCTTCGCGCAGATCGACTTTTCCGCTCGAATGCAGAACCTCGAGCGTGGCAATCGCGATTTGCGCCGCCCCTTCCCTGCCCAGAACATGAAAATGCGGCGGATTGTGATCGGCAAAATACATCGCAATC
>JANOQL010000014.1:0-2159 GCA_031414835.1 Sphingomonadales bacterium
TGCCCGTCGCGCGATCGGTGCGGCGGATCCGGACCGATCGTTTGAGATAGGCATCGACCAGCCCAGCAGGCGAAATCAGCCGCGCATCGCGGTTTTTTTCCTTCACGCCCGATGGCAGGCCAGTGACAATCGCGGTTTCGGGCAGCAGCCCTTCGGCAACATTTTCGAACCGCAATTGTGTCTCGCCCGCCGGAATGCTGATCGTCCGCGTTTCAGTGATCAGCGCATAGCCGCGCGGCCAGCCTGCAATCATCTCGCCTGCATCGCGGCGGGGGTCTCGATAAACGGTTACGGCGACGTCGGAGACATTTTCGGAAATGACGATGCTGGGTTGAGCGAGGGCGGGAGTGGCGAGGAAGGTGAGGGCAACGCCCAATAATCCTCTCCGTTTACGGGGAGGTGGATCGCCAACGGCGAGACGGAGGGAGGTGTCCGGATAAGGTGCCTTCTGACACCCCCCTCCGTCAGCCCTGCGGTCTGCCACCTCCCCATGAATGGAGAGGATTTTGAGAGCGCACTTCCCCACCCCTCAATACCGCGAGTCAAACACTGCCGTCAGTTCGGTCGTCCCATTGGCGGCAACCGGCACTTTCCATTCGATCCGGTCTGCCGACACACGCTCGCCGGTAATACTCTGCGCCTCGATGCGGACATCGCCCCACAAGCCGTCCTGCGCGAGATCGACCGTGACGGGCGTGTCCTTCGCATTGGTAATCGTATAGCGCATTGCCGTCCGCCATCGGCGTTTCGAAACCTTCGTCCGCGCCTCGACCAAAGTCTTGACCTTGACATCAAACGCCTCGCCGGTGCGGATCGACATCGACGATCCCATCGGGGTGTGGCCGATCCGGTTTTCGCCGATGAACTGCGGATCGCCGCGCGCATCGCGCATGTAGACGCGAACGGTACCGGCAGGCAGCTGATCGCCCAATCCGCCCGCCTTCGATGTCGAGAATTTGATCGCCGTCGCGGCACTGCGCGGCACATCGTTGGTGCCGAGCCAGCCATTGACGAACTCATACGCCTTGCGCGCCGCTGCTCCCTTCACATCAAGAAAGCTGACCTGTTTTTGCTGGGCATTGGCAATCGTTGTGCGTTCGGCGAGCGGATACAGATAGAAATCGCCCAGCCGTTCGCGCGTTCCACTTTCGGTGCCTGCTTCTTCGAGCGATTCTGCATCGTCAGATGATGCATTGAACCGCGCGAATCCGCCGCCGACATTGCCTGCCACCAGCAATGTGTTGGCGTTGGTGAATGTGGTCCCCGTATTGTTGTTGAGCGTCACCCAGCCCTGCACGTCGATGGCATTCTTCGCCTCATCGAACAGCGCCACATAATCGCTCGTCCAGCCAAGGCCGGGGGTGAGGTAAGACAGCCGCGTCGGGATCGCACCGCCCTGCGCCGCATCGATGGTCACCGACAGCGTCGGGCGGGCGCGCAAGTTTTCGGGCACCTTGTCGAACACCACGCGCACCGGCAGGCCATCGTCGCGCAGCACTTCGATCCGATTGCCGATCTGAAGGACGATCCCACCATTGGCCGCCAGCACTTCTGCCTGTTCACGATCTCTGCCCCGGTGGCCGGATTGGTCCGGACAATCGTGATCACCTGCCCGACCGCCTTCTCCATCAATTTGTCCGGACTGAGCAGATCGTAATCGAAATTCTGTTCGACAATCCCGATTCCCTGCCCGGCCAGCGTCACCGTCTCGGGCCGGATCTGCGCCGAAACATCGGGGAACTCCTGACGGCTGCGGCCCGCAGCGACAGTGATCGTCCGCAGATCCTGCACCAGCGTCAGATTGTTGTTGTAGATCGTGACCGAAACATCGCCTTGCGCGGTTTGCGCCGAAACGGCACTTCCCATCAGCGCGGCAATCAAAAGCCCTTGACGCAACATCGGCTGTTCTCCTCTTCCCAGCGGCAAGATGACGCAGTTTGACGCATCCGACAAGCGCGCTAGTTTGGGCGTGAAGAGAGGATCACCGCGATGCCCGTCACCTTGGTCGAAACCATCGAATCAACGCTCCAGCCGACCGACAACCCGTATCTGGGCGGCGCGTGGAGCCCGATGTTCAACGAATATGACGCGACCGAGATGGAAGTCATCGGCAGCATCCCGACCGACATTGCGGGCGTCTATATCCGCAGCGGCGAAAA
>JANOQL010000015.1:0-8210 GCA_031414835.1 Sphingomonadales bacterium
CAGCGAGTCGGTGCGCGTGACGATGATACCATCTTCAACACCGAGTTCGAGAAACGCATAGCGGACGGTGCGGACCTTCGCGAGGAAGTCTTCATGCGGCACGGTGACCTTGCCGTCCTGATGGCCGCACTGCTTTTCATCCGACACCTGATTTTCGATCTGGATCGCACACGCGCCGGCCTCGATCATCTTCTTCGAAAGGAGATACGTCGCTTCGGCATTGCCAAAGCCGGCATCGATATCGGCGATGACGGGCACGACATGCGTTTCGAAACCGTCGATCTTGGCTTGCACGGCGGCGCGCTCGTCATCGGTCGTTGCCGCATCCAACGCGCGGAACAGGATGTTGAGTTCGCGCGAATCGGCCTGACGCAGGAAAGTGTAAAGCTCCTCGATCAACGCAGGCACGCTCGTTTTTTCGTGCATCGACTGATCGGGCAGCGGGCCGAATTCCGAACGCAAAGCGGCGACCATCCAGCCCGACAGATAGAGATATTTGCGCTTGGTCGTGCCGAAATGCTTTTTGATGCTGATCATCTTCTGCTGCGCGATAAATCCGTGCCAGCAACCCAGCGACTGGGTGTACTGCGCCGGATCGACATCATAGGCCGCCATATCGGCACGCATGATCGCGGCGGTGTAACGCGCAATTTCGATCCCCGACTGAAACCGGTTCTGGAGCCGCATCCGCGCCACCGATTCGGCGTCGATCCCGCTCCATGGCGCACCATTTGCACCGATGGTTTGACGGGCAGTTGCAATAAGATCGGAATAGGACATGATCGACGCCTTGTATGACTTTGGTTGACGACGGCCTACGCCATATCCCTCGCGCCTCCGAGAGCGAACTGTAGGATATTGTGTGTGCTGGTCTGGCTAGAACGCCAGTTCATTGTAATTCTGTAAACTTTGTGACAAACAATGCGAATGTCTGAACAGAAGCTTTTTGCAGGCCAAGCCGTTCGGCGCGTGCGGCGCGCGCAGGGGCTGACGCAAACGGTGATGGCAGACGCGCTGGGAATTTCCGCATCCTACTTCAACCTGATCGAACGCAACCAGCGGCCTTTGACCGCGATGCTGATGTTGCGGCTCGCCGAGCGGTTCGATTTCGATGCGCGGCGATTGTCGGGGACGCAGCCCGGTGGTGGGGCCGAAGCCATCCGGCGGCGGCTTTCCGATCCGCTGTTCGATGGTCTCGACATCGATCGGTCGCAAATCGATGACTGGATCGCAGCTGCGCCCGAAACTGCCGAAGCGTTTGCGCGTGCGTTCGACCAGATGGGCGATTCCAGCCTGCGAAAACCCGATCCGGTTCTTGCCGCCCGGCTCGAAATCGAGCGGTGGCGAAACCATTTCGCCGATCTCGACGCGATGGCAGAGACCATGGCGGACGAACTGCGGCTGAGCGCCGGCGATCTTTACGGCGCCATTGCCGAGCGGCTGCGCGTCGCGCACCAGATTGCCGTGCGCATTCTGCCTGTCGATGCGATGCCCGACAAATTGCGCCGCCTCGATCTCCATGCGCGCCAGCTGCAATTGTCCGAGTTGCTCGACCCTGCGAGCCGGAGCTTTGCGGTGGCATTCCAGCTGGCGCAGATCGAGGCGAAGGACGAAATCGAGGCGCTGGTGCGCGGCGGCAATTTTGCCGAACGAACGTCCGAGCGATTGTATCGTCGCCACCTGACGAGCTATTTCGCCGCCGCATTGATGATGCCCTATGGCCGGTTTCTGCGCGCGTGCGAGGCGACGGGGTATGACCTCGAGTTGCTCCAACGACGGTTCGGCGCCGGGTTCGAACAGGTTGCGCACCGGCTGACGTCGTTGGAACGCGTTGGCGCGCGCGGCCTGCCGTTTTTCATGGTGCGGATCGACCGCGCGGGGCAGGCGTCTAAACGGTTTGTGGGTGCGGGCAATTCGCCGCTCGCCGATGCCGATAGCCGCTGCCCCTATTGGGCGCTCCACGAGGCCTTTGCGATGCCGGGGCGGCTGGTAACGCAGTTGGTCGTGCTGGAGGATGGCACCCGCTGGTTCACCTTTTCGCGCACCGTTGCCCCACAGGGCGTCCGCGCTGGCACGATGCGGCCCGAATTCGCCATCGGGCTTGGAGTCGAAGCAAGCCTTGCAGGCGTGCTGGCGGCGGCGAAGGGAAAAAGCCTTGGCGCGCAAGATGCCACACCCATCGGGCTTGGCTGCGCGCGCTGCACCCGTCCCGATTGCCCGCAACGCGGGGCACCGCCGCACGGCCGCGCGCTGGTCTTCAACGAACGCGAGCGCGGGCCTTCTCCATTCGTGTTTGCGGGTTAGCCGCGCAGCATGTCACGCGCGACGTCGCAATCGCGCGCCATCTGATCCTTCAGCGCATCGAGGCTTTCGAACTTCGCCTCGCCCCGGATGAACCCGTGGAATTCGACACTCAACGGCTGGCCATACAGATCGCCCGAAAAATCGAAGAAATACGGCTCGAGCAATTCCTTGGGCGGATCGAATTGCGGGCGGATGCCCATATTCGCAGCCCCATCGACCACACGCCCGTCGGCCAGCCGGCCTCGCACAGCATAAATGCCATATCGCGGGCGCAGATAGCTGCCCATATCGAGATTGGCCGTCGGATAGCCGAGCAACCGGCCATTCTTGTCGCCATGCTGGACCACGCCTTCGACCGTGAAGGGCCGGGTCAGCAGGTGCGCAGCAGCGGCGCAATTGCCCATCTGCAACGCTTCGCGAATCCGGCTTGACGAAACCGGGCCATCGCCATCGCTGACCGGACCGACGGCTTCGACTGTCATCCCGCACGGCGCCGCTTCTGCACGGAGCAAGGGCACATTGCCGCCCCGGCCTTTTCCGAAACTGAAATCTTCACCGGTGATGACACCAGCGGCACCAAGATGCCCGCCAAGCCAATCATGGACAAACGCTTCTGCGGTCACATTCGCAAGCTCGGCGCCGAATGCGAATACCACCATCGCGTCTGCGCCTGCTTGCGCAAACAGCCGCTGCCGCTGATCGAGCGTTGTCAGCCGGAAAGGCGGCGCACCGGGCTTGAAATGGCGAACAGGGTGCGGATCGAACGTGGCGATAAGGGCAGGAACACCGCGAGCCTTCGCCAGCGCTATCGCGCGGCCCGCGACGGCCTGATGCCCCAGATGAAATCCATCGAAATTGCCCAGCGCCACAATGCCGCCGCGAAATGCCTCAGGGATGGGAGAATTGCCGTCGAGCCGCGTCATTGCTTTGGCCTATAGGGTCGGGTTCATCGGGCGGCAATCAGGCCGATGCGTCGATCAGCGCAGGCTGGACCGAGAAAATGCGTTCCTGCGTAATGCGCCCTTTGACCAGAATGCGGTCGATCTCATCGAGCGTTGCAAATTCGGCGACCACCGATGCAGTGCGTTCGCACACGATGATGTCGCAGCCATAGGTTTTGGTCAGATCCTGCAACCGCGCCGCCAGATTCACGCTATCGCCGATCACGGTATAATCCATCCGTTTGGGGCTGCCGATCGTGCCCGCCACCACATCTCCGCTCGCAATGCCAATGCCCAGCCGCAACGCCGGTTCGCCGCGGCCCAGCCTGCGGTTGTTGATGCTTTCCATCATCTCCTGCATCCGCAATGCAGATCGCACCGCGTTCTGCGCATCATCGCCGCGCGTCAGCGGCGCGCCGAACACCGCCATCACCGCGTCTCCGATATATTTGTCGAGCACCCCGCCATAATCGGCAACAGCATCGAACAGGTCTGTGAAAATTTCGTTCAGCATATCGACGGTTTCGCGCGGCGTAAGGCTTTCGGCGAGCGTCGTGAAATTGCGGATATCGGCGAAAAGCACGCTGGCGCTACAGGCCGTGCCGAACATCAGATCGCCTTGCTGGCTCAACACCTGATCCATGACTTCCTGCGTCATGAAGCGCCGCATCGCACCTTCGAGGCGTTTGCCCGAACTGATATCCTCGACGATCAGCAGCAGCCCTTCTTCTTCCCTTTCGCCCATCAACGGCACGATCGACACGTTGGCCGAGATGATGACGCCGGGCACGGTCCGCACGTCGATGTCGAGCAAGGTCTTGCTCGAACCGCTGCCTGAAACATTGCGAATTTCATCGAGCACGATGGGGTTATGCAGCGCAATCCAGCTTTGCCAGTCATGCGCATCGACATCATCGGGCGCAATCCGGAGGATGACGCAGGCAGCGTCGTTCAAGCCTGTAACTTTGCCTCCCTTATCGATTGTGACAACGCCGTTGGACATTGATCGCAGAACGCTCGCGGAATAATTGCGCGATGCCGTGACCTCTGAAAACAGCCGCGCATTATCGAGTGCGACGGCCGCCTGCGATGAAAACGCACGCATCGATTCGGCATCGGACTGATCGAAGCTCCCGCCGCCCAGATGATTGAGCGCCTGAAGAACACCGATCTTGCGCCCATCGCGCGTGATGAGCGGCAGGGCAATCATGTTCCGCGTGCGGAATCCCGATGCGGCATCCTGCTCGCGCAGGAAATCGGGATCCGAATAAGGATCGTCGACAATCGTCACTTCGCCACAGGCAAAGCAGCGCCCGACAATGCCCTTGTCAGCAGGCACGCGGATCGACTTTTGATCGAGGCCTTCGGCAACCATCGTCCACAGCTGATGCTTGCGATCGTCATAGATGAACAGCGAAGACCGCTCAGCACGCAGCACCTGACTGGTGCCTTCTACGATCCGACGCAGCACCGCATCGATTTCGATTTCGCTGGTGATCGACGCGTTGACCTCGATCATCTGCCTGAGGTCGCGGCTCAGCGCTTCGGCAGACAGCGTTGCCATTGACCAACGTTCAGCCAGCACAACCATGTGCGAAAACAGCAGCATCAGCATTCCGAACGACACAAAATCGAGACCGGGCACCTTGTTGCTCGGAATGATCCCGAACCCGACGACCGACAGCATGACAGCCGATACGAACAGCATCGAAATGCCGATCAGGAAGACGACAGCGCCCGCACGCCGATTGAGGGCTGCACGAACGAGGATCACCGTGACGTAGCTGAAAACGATCAGGATGGCGACGAACAGCGCCGAATTGACCTTCGATGCAATCCAGGTGTCACCCGTCAGAAACGAGCCGACCTGAGCCACCAACAGCACCACCACCGATGCGGCGGACACGCGGAATGGCCAGCGCATCTGTTCATCGGGAAACAGACTATGGGCATAAACAAGAAACATCCCGAGCGAAATGATCGTGCTGAAATAGAGGATCGCCATCATCGGCAAAAGGCCAAGCCCGGGAAACGCCATCAGCAACAGATTGTCGAACCCCAGAATCGCCGAAAAGGGCAACATTCCAAAGCAGCATATCGCAAAGGCCAGCGACGACCGGTCGTTGCGACGGAAGGTGAACGCCACGAGGCTATAGAGGCCAAGCAAGACAAGCGCGATGTGAAACAGGAATTCCTGCGACCAGCGCAGCGCGTAAAGATCGCCCATTGCTTGCGGTCGGCCGATCAAGGGGATCTGCTCGAGTCCGCTGTCGCGATGGAGGAACGACGCCAGCTCGATATCAATCCGCACCGCGCGTCCATCGGCATCGAAGCTGACATCGTTGTTGCGCCAATGGTATCGCGTCGTTGCCGCGTCGTTGCCCACTACGCCGCGCCGAGCCACGATCTTGCCGTTGATCGACACTGTGTTTGCCATGTAAATCGTCGGGACGATCAGCCGGTAAGTGCCGGGTTCAAGCCCTTCGATGACGACCGAATACCGCGCACGACCGCGCCCTGGCAGCACGGTGCCGTCGGGCGTACGCTGTCCTTCCCACACGCCGGGCACCGCAAGCGGAAACGCCCGGCCGGGTCGGTCATCGCCCAGGCGGGGCGCAAGCCACTCAAACCGCCACCGGCCTTCGAGCGCGACCGGGCGGGTAAGCGGCTGATTGGCGCTGAGATCGATCGAGCCATTGGCGACCTTGGGCGTTGTCCGGTCAATCGGATTGATAAAAAAAGGCAAGCAGATCAAGCACAGTACGACCAGCATGAAGAGACCGAAACCAAGCTGACCTGGTCGTTGACCGAGCGCGTCCTTCCGAACATCATCTCGCATCTGAAGGGATTGGACGGTCACGCGGTTTGGCTGCCCCCTGCTCGCATGAGAGCGATGTGGCACGGTTGCGCCGTTTTGAACAGGCTAGCTTTTGGGCAATCCTTGCGCGAGGATGCGGATCACATTGCCGCCCATCACCTTGGCAATCTCAGCATCGGTCAGCCCCGCATCGATCAGCGCCTGCGTGACGAGCACAAGTTGCGACGTGTCGAAGCCTGTCGTCGTCGCGCCATCGAAATCGGAGCCGAGGCCAACATGATCGATCCCGACGAGATCGCGGACATGGACGATGGCGCGCGCGATGGCTTTGGGCGAGACGTCGCAAATCGCCGCGTCCCAATAACCGATGCCGATTACCCCGCCACTCTTAGCCACGCCCCTGATCTCGTCATCGGTCAGGTTGCGGTTGACCTTGCACGTCGCCTGCACCCCGCCGTGCGAAGAGACGACCGGGCGGGTTGCCATCGCCAGCACTTCGGCAACGCATTGGTGGCTGCAATGCGCGATGTCGACGATCATCCCCTTCGCCTCCATATCGCGCACGATCTGGCGGCCAAACGGGGTCAGCCCGCCCTTCTTTTCGCCGTGCATCGATCCGGCGAGTTCATTGTCGAAGAAATGCGTAATCCCCGCCATGCGAAACCCGGCGTTGAACAGCACACCCAAATTCTCGCGTTTGCCTTCGAGGTTTTGCAGGCCTTCGATCGAGAGGAGGGCGCCAGTCGCTCGCGTCTTTGCGCGGTCACCGATCAACGATACCATATCGGCTTGAGAGCGGACGATGCGCAAACCGCTTCCCGATTGAGCCTCGGCCCGGCGCAGCTTTTCGGCATGCCATAACGAGCGTTCGAGCAACGAAGTCCAAGTCCGCACTGGTTGCCCCTGCGCGATGGCGAGCAACGTGATGTTGTCGGTATTGGCGCTGTTGCTGTCGTAATTCTGGCCCTTGGGTGTCTTGGACACCGACGAGAACACCTGCAACGCCACATTGCCCGCCTGCAACCGCGGCAGATCGATATGCCCGCCATTGTGGCGGTCGAGCAGCGAGCGTTTCCACATCAGCGTATCGCCGTGGAGATCGGCAATCGTCAGCATCTGGTGCAGCGCCAGCGCGCGCGGGCTGGCCTTATCCGGAACCGGAGTTACGGCGTTCATCCGGTCAGCGATGATGCCGGGGAGGATGCCGAAGAATACGACTGCCGCGATGCCCGACTGCAATGCGAGCCACGCGAACGCCCGTTTCATGCCGCTTTCCGCACCAGACTGACAAAATCGAACGCCGGGCGCTCTCCATCGGCAGGATGCGGCTCGCGCGCAGCTTCATGCCATTCAGGGCCGAAGGCGGGCAGCACCGTATCGCCCACATAATCGCGATGCACTTCGGTCAACTCGATCCGCTGCGCATAGGGCAATGCCGCTGCATAAATCTGCACGCCGCCAATCACCCAGACATGCGGAGCGTTGGCAGTCGCAAGCGCCGCCTCGAAACTCGCAACGATCTCCGCGCCCTCGGCCTCATAGGCCGGATCGCGCGTGACGACGATGTGCCTACGGCCAGGGAGCAGACCCGGTAGGCTTTCGAACGTCTTGCGCCCCATGATCATCGGCGCGCCCATCGTCAGCTGCTTCAAGCGGCGGAGATCGGCAGGGAGATGCCATGGGATGCCGCCATCAAGGCCGATCACGCCGTTTGTGGCGCGCGCGACGATCAGGGCGATTTCGGGCCGGTTCATACGGCCACCGGTGCCGAAATATGCGGATGCGCGTCATAATTCTCGATCAGAAAATCCTCATATTCATAGGCGTCTATCGCAGGTGCGGTGCGCTTGATTGCCAGCTTCGGCAGCGGATTGGGCTCGCGCGTGAGTTGCAAACGCGCCTGATCCAGATGGTTCGAATAGAGATGGCAATCGCCGCCGGTCCAGACGAAATCGCCAACCTCAAGCCCGCATTGATCAGCGAGCAAATGCGTCAGCAGCGCATAAGACGCGATGTTGAACGGCACGCCTAAAAACACGTCGCATGACCGCTGATAGAGCTGGAGCGACAGCCGCCCGTTGGCAACATGCGTCTGGAACAGGCAGTGACACGGGGCGAGCGCCATCCGGTCGATTTCGGCAGGGTTC
>JANOQL010000016.1:0-6124 GCA_031414835.1 Sphingomonadales bacterium
TGTGGACGATGCTCGGCGCTCGGCCGGTCACCGCGATGGCGTGGGAATCGTTCGGCGAGGGCTGGGTGACCGACGCGGTCAAGCAACTCAAGATCGATCCCATCGTGGTGCGCGCCGATTACGGATCGCTGCCCGATCTGGCGGCAGTCGATTGGGCGACCGATGTGCTGTTCACATGGAACGGCACGACATCGGGCGTCCGCGTGCCCAACGGTGACTGGATCGCCGATGACCGCGAGGGGCTGTCGTTCAACGACGCAACGTCAGCTGTGTTCGCTTACGACATGCCGTGGGACAAGCTCGACGTCACAACCTTCTCGTTCCAGAAAGTGCTGGGCGGCGAAGGCGCGCATGGCGTCCTGATCCTTGGCCCCCGCGCGGTCGAGCGGCTCGAAAGCTACACACCTCCATGGCCGCTGCCCAAGGTGTTCCGGCTCGTGTCGAAGGGCAAGTTGACCGAGGGCGTGTTCAAGGGCGAAACGATCAACACGCCATCGATGCTCGTGATCGAGGATATGATCTGGGCACTCGAATGGGCAAAGTCGGTTGGTGGGCTCTCGGGCTTGATGGCACGCAGCAATGCCAATGCGGCGGCACTCGATGCGATCGTCGAGGCGCGGCCATGGCTCGGCCACCTTGCGGTCGATCCGGCGACGCGCTCGAAGACTTCGGTGTGTTTGACGGTTGAAGGCGCGGATGAGGATTTTATCAAGGCGTTCGCTGCACTGCTCGACAAGGAAGGCGCGGCTTACGACATCGCCGGGTATCGCGACGCGCCTCCGGGGCTTCGCATCTGGTGTGGGGCGACGGTCGATACTGCCGATATCGTGGCGCTCGGCCCGTGGCTCGACTGGGCCTGGGCCTCGCTCCGCAACTAAAACCCCGTCATTCCCGCGAAGGCGGGAACCTATGAACACGGACGTGTTTAAGCTTGAAAACATCGTGTTCATGGGCCCCGCCTCCGCGGGGGTGACGTTCCAAAAAGGAACAACACAATGACCAAACCCCGCGTTCTTATTTCCGACAAGATGGACCCCAATGCCGAAGCGATCTTCAAGGATCGCGGCTGCGACGTCGATGTCATCACGGGCAAGACGCCCGAAGAGCTGATGGCGATCATCGGCGATTATGATGGCCTTGCCATCCGATCCTCGACCAAGGCGACCAAGGCGATCATCGACGCCGCGACCAACCTCAAAGTCATCGGCCGTGCCGGGATCGGTGTTGACAATGTCGATATCCCCGCCGCGAGCGCCAAGGGCGTCGTCGTGATGAACACACCATTCGGGAACAGCATCACGACTGCCGAACACGCGATCGCACTGATGTTCGCACTCGCGCGCCAACTGCCCGAGGCGAATGCGCAGACGCAGGCGGGCAAATGGCCCAAGAATGATTTCATGGGCGTCGAAGTGACCGGCAAGACGCTGGGCCTGATCGGCGCGGGCAATATCGGCAGCATCGTCGCCAGCCGCGCGCTCGGCCTGCGGATGAAGGTCGTCGCGTTCGATCCGTTCCTCACGCCCGAACGTGCGGTTGAGATGGGCGTTGAAAAGGCCGATCTCGATACGCTGCTGGCCAAGGCCGATTTCATCACGCTCCATACGCCGCTGACCGACCAGACGAGGAATATCCTCAGCCGCGAGAACCTCGCCAAAACGAAGAAGGGCGTGCGGATCATCAACTGTGCGCGCGGCGGGCTGATCGATGAAGCGGCGTTGAAGGACGCGCTCGATTCAGGGCAAGTCGGCGGTGCGGCGCTCGATGTGTTCCAGACCGAACCTGCCAAGGAGTCGCCGCTGTTCGGCACGCCCAACTTCATTTGCACCCCGCATCTGGGCGCTTCGACCAACGAGGCGCAGGTCAATGTCGCGTTGCAGGTCGCCGAGCAGATGGCCGATTATCTCGTCAATGGCGGTATCACCAACGCACTCAACGTGCCGAGCCTGTCCGCCGAAGAAGCGCCCAAGCTGCGCCCCTATATGGCGCTTGCCGAACAGCTCGGCAGCCTTGTCGGGCAGCTGGCGCATGACAGCCTCAATTCGATCAGCATCGAGGTCGAAGGCGCGGCGGCGCAGCTCAACATCAAGCCGATCACGGCGGCGGTGCTGGCGGGGCTGATGCGGAACTATTCGGACACGGTGAACATGGTCAACGCGCCCTATCTGGCAAAAGAGCGCGGATTGGACGTTCGCGAAATCCGCCACGATCGCGAAGGCGTGTATCACACGCTTGTCCGCGTGACGGTCGCGACCAGCCTTGGCGATCGGTCGGTATCGGGCACATTGTTCGGCAATGGCGAAGCGCGGTTGGTCGAAGTGTTCGGGATCAAGGTGGAGGCCGATCTCGATGGGCATATGCTGTATATTGTCAACGAAGATGCTCCGGGTTTCATCGGTCGCGTCGGCACATTGCTGGGTGAAAACGGGCTTAACATCGGCACCTTCCATCTCGGGCGGCGCGCAGCGGGCGGCGATGCCATTCTGCTGCTCTCGATGGACGAAGCGATCCCCGAGCCTGTGTTGTGGCAGGTGTGCAAACTGCAGGGCGTGAAGACGGTGAAGGCGCTGAAGTTCTGAGGCTTTTCTTTTAGGCCCGACCCGCTCATGTCGAGCGAAGTCGAGACACGGGGCGCTCACCACCGTGTCTCGACTATGCCTGACATGAGCGGCGGGCTTCTCATTTCCAGAATCCGACCCTATCGCTTCGGAATGTCCGATGCCGTCTCTCCCCTTGCCATTCCATTCCCGGCCATTGCGCCAATTGCAGGGGTGACGCTGCGCATTGCACGGGCGGGGTATAAGGACTGGGGCCGCTGCGATCTGACGTTTATCACGCTCGATCCCGGCACCAGAGTGGCGGGCGTCACCACGCGCAATGTCTGTTGTTCGACCGAGGTTGAATTGTGCCGCGAGAATCTGACAGGCGGAAGCGCGCGGGCGTTGGTGGTCAATGCAGGGAACGCCAACGCGTTCACCGGCTATCGCGGGCGTGAAGCCGTCGCAGCGATTACGGCTCAGGTGGCGGCGCATCTTGGCTGTGCGGAAACCGAGGTTTTCGTGTCTTCAACCGGGGTGATTGGTGTGCCATTGCCCAAGGAGAGGGCGCAGGCGGGGCTTGCGGCTGCGTTTCTAACGCCGCCGTGCAGCTGGGAAGATGCGACCAACACGATCGGCACCACCGATACTTTCCCCAAGGCCGCCCGAACCACCGCGATTGTCGATGGCCGAACGGTCACTCTCGCAGGAATCATCAAGGGCAGCGGGATGATCGCGCCCGATATGGCGACGATGCTGGGCTATATCTTCACCGATGCCGCGGTCGATGCCGGGTTTCTCCAATCGCTGCTGTCTGCCGCCAATGCCACGACATTCAACTGCATTACCGTCGATAGCGATACCTCGACATCGGATACGGTTCTGGCGTTTGCGACGGGGAAGGCAGGCAATGCGCCGCTTGCCTCGTTCGACGACACCGGTGCCGATGCGTTTGCCGCAGCCCTTGTTGATCTGTGTCGCCAGCTTGCGCACCTCGTCATCCGCGATGGCGAGGGGGCGACGAAGTTCATCGAGATCGCAGTGACGGGTGCCGTGTCGGATGACAGCGCGCGTCGCGTTGGCCTCGCCATTGCCAATTCGCCGCTCGTCAAAACCGCGATTGCAGGCGGGGACGCAAACTGGGGCCGCGTTGTGATGGCGGTGGGGAAGGCGGGCGAACCTGCCGACCGCGACCGGCTCAGCATTGCATTCGGCGAAACACAGGTTGCCAAGGACGGGTTGCCGGTCGATGGTTATGACGAAGCGCCTGTTGCGGCGCACCTCAAAGGCCAAGAGATTGCCATTAGCGTCGATCTCGGCTTGGGCGATGGCCGCGCGACCGTGTGGACCTGCGATCTGACGCACGGCTATATCTCGATCAACGCCGATTACAGGAGCTGACCTTATGACTGATATTGTCCTGCATCATTACCCGACCTCGCCTTATGCCGAACTGGTGCGGGTGGCACTTGGGCATAAGGGATTGTCGTGGAAGTCGGTCATCATCCCCAGCATGATGCCTAAGCCCGATCTCGTCGAACTCACCGGCGGCTATGGCCGGACGCCGGTCTTGCAAATTGGTGCCGATATCTATTGCGATACCGCCGCGATCCTGATCGCGCTCGAAGCGCACGCGCCATCGCCTTCGTTCTACCCCGCACCCCTCGGGCAAATCCACCGGATGGTGGCAGGCTGGGCAGGCGGCACACAATTCGGAGCGCATGTCGGCGCGGCGTTCAAGAGTGCGCCGATGGAGGCGCTGCCCCCTGGATTTGCCGAAGATCGCAAGCGGCGCTTTGTCGGGTTCGATTTCGATGCGATGCCCAAATTCGCGCCGCATCTTGAAACTCAGGTGCTGGCGTCGGTTTCGTGGATCGAGGACATCCTTGCCGATGGCCGTAGCTTCATCGGCGGCGATGCGGCGGGGCATGGCGATCTGGCGTTGTACAGCAATCTCTGGTTCCTGACCGCGATGCCGTTCGCAGCCGAGTTTGCCGCGCAGGCGCTGGCTGGACCAAAAATTGCCGCTTGGTATGCGCGCGCCGCCGCCATCGGGCATGGCAATGCCATCGAGATTTCGGGCGCAGATGCCATCGCCATTGCACGCGATGCGACGCCAGCGGCTCCAATCGGCAGCGTCGATGGCCTGACGTCGGGCCAACAGGTCATGATCCGCACCGAAACATCAGGCGACGATCCCGTAGCGGGCAGCCTGCTGCGTTGCGACGCGGGCGGCATCACCGTCCGCCGTACCAGCGACAAGGCAGGCAAGGTTAACGTCCACTTTCCGCGCATCGGGCAGATTGTCGTCCTCGTCTGATCGTTTTTCTCCTCCCAAGGCCGCTCATCCCGAGCGAAGTCGAGGGAATGGTTCGAGCGAAGCCGAGAACCTGGGAAACGGGCGCCAAAGCATCTCGGCTGCACTCGGTGCGGCCTCTCGACTTCGCTCGAGGTGAGCGGGAGTTTGGCGAGGCGGCAGAGCTGTACTAATGCCGCCCAATCGCACCAATTCCGGGATAACAGGTTGCATTAACCCGCCACCTGCCCCCATCATGGCAGTGATGCTCAGGCAATATGAACTTGTTGAACGGGTCAAAGCCTATGACCCCGATGCCGATGAGGCGTTGATCAACCGCGCCTATGTGTTTTCGGTGCAGAAGCACGGCACCCAGACGCGCGCTTCGGGCGATCCGTATTTCAGCCATCCGATCGAGGTTGCGGGCATCCTCACCGAATTCCGCATGGACGACCGGACGATTGCCACCGCGATCCTCCACGATACCGTCGAAGACACTCTGGTCACTCTCGACGAGATCGAATCGAAATTCGGCGCCGATGTCGCGCGGATGGTCGATGGCGTCACCAAGCTGTCGAAGATCGAAGCGATGTCCGATAATGAGCGCGCGGCAGAAAACCTCCGCAAGTTCCTCCTTGCGACATCGGACGATATCCGTGTGCTGATGGTGAAGCTCGCCGACCGGCTCCACAATATGCGGACGCTGCATTTCATCAAGGATGAAACCAAGCGGCGGCGGATCGCCAAGGAAACGATGGATATTTACGCGCCGCTTGCCGAACGCATCGGCATGTATGGCCTCATGAACGAGATGCAGACACTGGCGTTTCGCGAACTCGAACCCGATGCCCATGCCTCAATCGTCAAGCGGCTTGAGCAATTGAACGAAGGCGGCGGCGATCGTGTTGCGCGGATTGCGTCGGGGATCAAGCTGCTGCTGTCGAAAGCGGGCGTCGAGGCCGAAGTGTTCGGGCGTGAAAAGCATCCCTTCTCGATCTGGCGCAAGATGCAGGAACGCCATATCGGGTTCGAACAATTATCCGATGTGATGGCGTTCCGTGCGATCGTGGCCGACGCTGATGCGTGTTACAGGGCGCTGGGGGCCATCCACAAACGATGGCCGATGGTGCCGGGGCGCTTCAAGGATTACATCTCGACGCCCAAGCGCAACGGCTATTCCTCGCTCCACACCGCGGTGATGCATCAGGATAAGGTGCGGATCGAAATCCAGATCCGCAGTGCCGATATGCACGGCCAGGCCGAACGCGGCGTCGCGGCGCACTGGAGTTAC
>JANOQL010000017.1:0-1577 GCA_031414835.1 Sphingomonadales bacterium
CGACAGCAGCGCATTGGGCGTCAACCCTGCGACCATCGGCTGGATCGTGATGAACGGCCACGCATCGAAGATGATCCGCAGCCAGATTGCGCCCAGCACGAACTGCGCGGACCGCCCCTGCACCCGGCGCGCGGCGAGGACATAGAGGATCAGTGACAGCAACGTCAGCCCGGCGATGATCGCCGGGGGAAAGCTGGGGGCAAAACCGATGACATCCTTATCCACCGGCCGGGTCTAGCGGGCGAACGCGTCCCCCGCCACCCCTTCACACCCACCCCTTAGGCCGAACGGATTTAGGGCAGCGGCTGCAACCGCACGATGACGCCGCGATGATCCGAACCGCTGCGGGGCAGTCGCGCCGCAGAAACAGTCTGCCAGCCTGGCCCTGCATAGACGTGATCGATCGGCAGCACTGGCGGCAGCCACATAGCGCCCGGATAGGTCGGCTGCGACGTCGCCACGCGTGCCATAGGGGCCATGGCGTCATCCAGCCGGTTCATCGCGAACGCCCATGGCGTCAGGTTGAAATCGCCAGCAATGATCAACCGCGAATCGGGGATTTGCCCGGCGGCGCTGGCAAGGCTTGTGCGAATCGCCTCCGATCCTTCTGGATTGCGCACCGGGCGCGGCAGATGGAGCGTCGCGACGGTGAATGCCGGGCGGTCTGGCGGCACAATCCTCAGATGGATGAGGTTGGGGCCGATGCGCGTGCCTGCCGCGTTGGTAAAGCGCCAGCCGCCTTCGCCCACCGGCCAGCGCGAAAAGATCATCAGCGGGCACACGGCGCGCGGGCATCGCGATGTATAGGGCAGTCGCGCTCGCAAGCGATCAAGCTCCGGGCCGAATGCGCCGCTCACCTCTTGCAGCATCACGACGTCGGGTTTTGCCGCCAGAATGACGTCGATGGCAGTTTGAGGTTCGGGATTATCGCGCCAGACATTGTGGCTGACGATGATGACGTCGCGTGGCGACGGTGCGGCGCTGGCGGTGTCGCGGGTAAACTCGGGCAAAACGCGGTCGATAAACCCGAAGGCTGCCAGCGCTATCCCGATCAGTGCTGCCCGCCGCGATTGGCCCAGCATCATCACCGCGCCCAACAGCAATGCCGCCACGGCAACAGGCGCGATGCTGTTGGCAAGGTCTGCCACCGGAGAAACGCGCCCTGCCTGCCCGATCAGGATCGCTCCGGCCCCGCTCACCACCAGCAGCCACGCCAGCCCGCGCACAGCCCCGCGCAAGCCGCCTCGCAAGCCGCCTCGCAGGCCCCTGGGGCGCGGAGGCGCTGTGCTGCGCTGGCGTCGTTTCCTGTGCCGTTTCACCTGCGCCTCCATGGCGTCACTACTCATGACGGTTAATTCTACAGTGACCAGTTCGATTGGCGTCACGTTCAGTGGTGAGGGCTAGCCCGACGTCAAGAGGCAAATTGCGATCCACCGAGTGATCGCCCTTGCGCCGCTTATCACTCTAACAATGGGGGCTCCATTGGCTATCATCTATGTCGGCCCGGCGTCGTCGGGCAACAGGAGCGGCGTGTCTGCCGATCACGCGATGGGCATTGCATCGCTCAACGATGCCAT
>JANOQL010000018.1:0-3877 GCA_031414835.1 Sphingomonadales bacterium
GGTCTGACCGGAAACGGCAGCACCCTGCCTCTTGGTAAGTTGACGACGAAGGGGTTCATCATGTCGAAGCCGCTGGCATTCGCAAGCGTTCTGCTCATTACATCGGCGCTGGTCGCGCCCGGCGCAGCGTTTGCCCAGGCAGCCCAAGATACGCCCGCCGCGCCTGTGACCGAGGAACCCGTTGCCGCCGTCGCACACGCCGATCCCGTTCCCGGTGAAGACGCATCAGCCGAGGAAGAGGCGGTCGAAGTTTCGATCCCGGGTGCAGACACTGGCGAAATCGTCGTGACCGGCCGTCGGCAGTCCAACATTACGCAAACCGCCCCGCAAGTGCTGTCGGTTCTCTCCTCGGCTGACATCGCACGGACGGGCGAAGGTGATATTGCCGGCGCGCTGTCTCGAGTCACGGGGTTGAGCGTTGTCGGAGCCGGATTTGTCTATGTTCGCGGGCTCGGCGATCGGTATTCGCTGGCGTTGCTCAACGGATCACCACTGTCGAGCCCCGAACCGCTCCGCCGCGTCGTGCCATTGGACCTGTTCCCCACGAGCATCATTGCCTCATCGCTTGTCCAGAAAAGCTATTCGGCGAACTTCCCCGGCGAATTCGGCGGCGGGGTGATCAATCTCACGACCAAGGCGATCCCGACCGAAACCTTCCTCACCGTTGGTGGCGCGATCAGCGAAGATACCGAAACGACGCGCCGGCTCGGCTATACCTATTATGGCAGCTCGCTCGATTTTACCGGGTTTGACAACGGCAATCGCGATCAGCCGCCGCTGCTCGCATCCTATTTCGCGAGCGGTGACCGGATTAGCGATGGCAG
Organism: Sphingomonadales bacterium; assembly: GCA_031414835.1. Taxonomy (GTDB): domain Bacteria; phylum Pseudomonadota; class Alphaproteobacteria; order Sphingomonadales; family Sphingomonadaceae; genus Aquisediminimonas. The sequence goes on from JANOQL010000018.1 coordinate 825, forward strand.
CGTCGATACCCAAGCGATTGCCGGGCAGTTGTTCAATGGCCGCAACTCGGTGATCCAGCGCAACGATACGATCCCGTACAACGGCTCGGCGAGTATTCAGGGCGGAACCGCATTCGATGTTGGAGATGCTCGCGTCGGCCTGATCGGCACGATCGGGTTTTCGAACAAATGGCGCACCCGCGATACAACGCAGCAAACCTCGTCGTCCGCCGATCTGTCGCAAAAGGAACTCGATTTCCGCCGCGTGATTACCGACAACCGGATCGTCGTGAACGGATTGCTGGGCGTCGGCGTCGAATTTGCCGACAACAAGATCCGCTGGACCAACCTCTATATCCGCGACACTCTCAAACAGGCGCGGCTCGGCGAAGGCAGCCGCGCAACGGGTTCGCCCAATGCGACGATCCAGCAGCAAAGCACGCTCTGGTTCGAACGCCAGCTCATCAATTCGCAGATCGTCGGCGAGTTCACGCTCAATTCCGATTTCAGCCTCGATGTGCGCGGCAGTTATGCCAATGCCCAGCGCGAAGCACCGAACGAGTATAATTTCGAGTATTTCCGCAGCAATCTCGATACCGATCCGTTCGGGCAGTTCTTCATCAACCGGCTCAACAATGGTCAGCAGGGCAATGCAAGCGCGGCGTTTTCCGATCTCAACGAAGACCTGTGGTCAGGCAGTTTCGATCTCACCTACAAGGGGATCGACGGTATCAGCGTCACTGCGGGCTACGCCTATAGCGATACCAGCCGCCGGACCGAACGGCGCGAATTTCTGATATCGGCTCCCAGCACGCTGCCAACCGGTGTTGCGCTGCTGCGGCCAGATTTGTTGCTTGCGCCGAACATCATCAACGCCTTCGGTATCGGCCTGATCGATACCAATGAAGCGAACCCGGTATTCCAGGCCGATCTCACCAATCACGCCGGTTATCTGCAGGCCAATATCGAGATTGCCGACGGTCTGAGCCTCAATGCCGGTGTCCGGTACGAACAGGCCACGCAGACCGTCGTGCCGGTGCAGGTCTTCGCGGTGCCGACCGCGTCGCTCGCCGGCACCAATCTCGACCGCGATTACTGGCTACCCGCGGCTACGCTGACATGGGAAGTCGCAGACCGGATGCAAATCCGGCTCAATGCGTCAAAAACGATCGCTCGCCCCCAGTTCCGCGAGCTCATTTTCCAATTCTATTTCGATCCCGAAACCAATCGCCAGTTCCGCGGCAACCCGCTGCTGACCGACAGTCAGCTCGACAATGCGGAAGCGCGCTACGAATGGTATTTCGCGCGCGATCAGCGGCTTTCGGTTTCGGGCTTCTATAAGAAGATCAAGAATCCAATCGAGACGTTTTCGAGCTTTAGTGACAACAACGTTGTATCGAGCTTTGCCAATGCGCCGAGTGCCACGTTGTATGGCGCCGAACTCGAACTGCAGAAGTATTTTGGACTTAGCGGCGTCGGCAAATCGGATTTTTGGCAGTCACGCCGGGCAGTTGTGATCGCCAACTACACCTACACCACATCCGACGTGAAGGTCGGACCCGATGACACCGTGGCGGTGTTCGCTTCCGCTTCGACCAATGCCAGCGATTTCTTTCGCGACGGCTCGCCGTTGACCGGCCAGTCGGATCACCTCGTCAATCTGCAAATCGGACTCGAGGATGAAGACAGCCTGTCGCAACAGACGCTTCTGCTGACATACGCCAGCGAGCGCGTCACGACGCGCGGCGCATCGCTCCAGCCCGACGTCATCGAAAAGCCCGGTTTCAAACTTGATTTTGTCGCACGGCAGGGACTCAAGATTGCAGGCGTAGACACCGAACTGACCTTCGAGGCGCGCAACCTGACCCGCACCAAATATCGGGAGTTCCAGCAGTCTGGACCGAATAAGATATTCTTCAACCGTTACGATGTCGGTGCGAGTTTCGAACTGGGCCTGAGCGTCAAGTTCTGACGCAAAAAATGGCCAGGTGCGATGTGTCGCACCTGGCCATTTTTCACGCATTGTCTGGTTTAGCGTTGTCGTATGCCGCGTAACACGTCGCGCCAGTTGACGAGCTTGAAATTCTGCGCGGAGGGCGGGTTCACGCCATCCTGTGCCACAAACAGACCATCGGGATAGTTCGGCCCAAAGTTGCGCGCATCAAGCGCGATGCCGTCGGTTTCCTCGGTTGCGCCGACCGCACCTGCCACAATCCTGAACCGACCAGCAGGCTTGAGGCTAGGGAGTGCATAAAGCGCATAGGCATTGTCGCCCTGGCTCGAAGCGACAAGAAAGCGTTTGCCCCTGCCGTTCGCAATTGCGAGGCCTTCGACATCGGCCACAAGTTGGCGGCCATCGACAGGTGCGACCATTTGGCCATCGACGCTGCCATTTTCCAAGGCGGAATAGCGCCAGATGCCAACATCTTCTTCGCCGACAAACACTGCTTTCGACTTTGCGTCAACGACGCACCCTTCGGTCTGTGTAAAACGGCGGAGCGTTCGCACAATCTGCCCCGATGGCGCTGCCGAAGACAAGTCGATGCGAACCTGATGGACAGCGCCTGCCTTGAGGACCGAAAACGCATAGAGTGCGGTGCGATTGCGATACAGGCAAATGCCATAGGCCTCGCCCGCCCCACCACTGACCGCCCCGAACGAAGTCAGCGTGGCTGTGGCGGGATCGAGCCGGTAAAGCTGGATCAGCGCAGCGGCTTCATCATTGCGATCGCTAGCAGCGACGATGATGCCGTCGCGCCCCAGATCGATCAGATCGACATTATTGAGCCGCCCTGCCGCTACAAAGTCACGCACCTTTCCATTGAGGCCATACACATAGAGCCCTGCCTTTTTGTCGGTCGCGACGATCAGGCTAGCGGCTGGATCGGCCGCATTGCGCCAGATTGCCGGATCGTCGGCAGCATCGTCATTGACGGTGCCGACTGGCTGGGTTTCGCCCACCGCGCGGACTTCGGCGGTCGGCAACTGGGTCGCGCCTGTTGCCAAGGCCAGTGCCAGCACGATGCTCAAAACGTCACCCGCACACCACCTGTATAGCGGCGCCCGAAGCGTTC
>JANOQL010000019.1:0-16974 GCA_031414835.1 Sphingomonadales bacterium
ACCATAAAAGGTTTCGGGATTGCGCGCAGCCAGCCGCATTTTCGGATCGACGCGTTCGAACTTGCCGGCCGCCATATCGGCGCGTGCGGCCCAGAAATGGGCAGCGGCCTGCATTTCGGGATCGTCAAGACGGCGCGCAGCGGCATCGAAACTTGCAGACGCGCCCGAATAGTCGCGCAAACGCCATGCCGCGAGGCCCGAAACCCATTCGGCCTGTGCGGCAAAATCGCCGAACCCTGTTGCTGCGGTGAGTGCGAGCCGACGCGCAGCGGCATCGTCTCCGGTCAGGAAATACGTCCACGCGATCCGGTGCCGCCATTCGGTCAGCGTGTCTGGCGAAAGGCTCGCCAAACTGGCGTCGAGGATCGCTTCTGCCTCATTGGGCTGATCGTTTTTGAGCAAGGGGATGATCCGGCCGGCAAGCGGCAGGCCCTTGGCTTCCGAACCTGCAACCTTGCCGCGACGCGGAGCCGTGCCGAGCCAAGTAATTGTTTGCTGAACGGGCAAAGCTACCGAAGCCGTCACACCACGCGATTGCGCCAGCGCGAGAAGTTTGGATGCTTCGGGAAGTTCGGGGGCTTTGGCCGCAAGTGCAGCCAGCGTTTCAGCATCAACCTTGGGCGATCCCTTGGCCAGATACAGCTGGGCACGCGCGATATTGTGAAGCGGGCCTTCGGGCATCGCATCGATCTTTGCCTGCGCATCGGCCCATTGGCTGTTGCGGATTGCCGAGAAAATGTCTTGATACCGTCCACGGGCATTCGGACCAAGCTGGGTGGCAGTTTGCTGAAGTGCAACATCAGTCGATGGTGCCGCTAAAGCAGGCACCGATGCTGCCGTTAATACAAGAGAGATTGCCACCATCTTCATCATCACGCGTCAATTCCTCGCATCAAAGCCTGCATATCTGTCCACGCCGCTGCCTTACGTTTCGGCTGCTGGAGCAACATCCGCGGGCTGAAACTCGCCACCGCCTCCATCATCGTGTCACCATAGTTAACATGGCGTATACGTCCTTGCCCGAAACTGGCGTCTGCCCCGATGATCGCACGGCTCGCCGCCATTCCCATGATCCACAACTTTTTTGGCGCAGCAAGTGTGACGTGCCGTTGGGCAAAATCGCCTAGAAGGTCGATCAGTTCGGCAGGGATAGTGCCACCGGGTAGCCGCGCCGGACAAAAGGCCGCAATATAGCATTGGGACCGGTCGAGCTGGATGGCAGCAAGCATTTTTTCGAACAGGTCGCCAGCTTCACCGCCGATCAGCACCCCTGTCGCAGCATCATCGGCCTCGGGCATGTCGATCATGACCATCAAATCGGCTTGAGGACTGCCTGACGCCGCGATCCTGCGGCCGGGCGGCGCCAAGGGATCGAGCGCGGACAGAGCTGTGATCTGTGCCGTCAACTCAACAAGCGTTTCTGCTGTTTTTGCAGGTTGCGAAACGATCATATCTGCAACTGGCCCTGGCTTGTTGCGCGCCAGCCAAGGCACCGGCACTTCGTCCACAGTCACATCGACGCCCGCATCGATCCACCACGACAGCGCAGACCTCACCATTTCGCGCTGGACAGGAACCGAGGGGTTTAGCATGGATTGTGCTTGAATTGGCGAACCGCCTTGCGGTCAACCCCGCGCATCCCCACAACTGGTTCAACGGTTGTGCAGACGCGATGACCGGGGATGGTTAGCGGCAAGGCGCGGCAGGAGTGCGAAGATGAGCGAACGGGAATCGATGCCATATGATGTCGTGATCGTCGGCGGCGGGCCAGCGGGCCTTGCCGCATCGATCCGGCTGAAACAGGTAAACCCCGAAATTTCGGTATGTATCCTTGAAAAAGGTTCCGAAGTTGGCGCACACATCCTGTCAGGTGCGGTCGTCGATCCCAAGGCAATCGATGAACTGTTGCCCGATTGGCGCACGACGGGCTGCCCAATGGCGCAAACACCTGTGACCGACAATTGGCACTGGGTGCTGTCAAAAAGCGGCAAGACGAGCTTGCCTCACGCCATGATGCCCCCGTTCATGAGCAATGACGGCACCTATACAGGAAGCCTTGGCAATATGTGCCGCTGGCTGGCCGAACAGGCCGAAGCGCTCGGCGTTGAAATCTTCGCGGGATTTCCCGCAGCGGAGATCCTTTATAACGACGATGGTTCGGTTCGCGGCGTGGCGACCGGCGATATGGGGGTGGCACGCGATGGCAGCCACAAATCCGATTACCAGCCGGGGATGGAACTTCACGCCAAATACACGCTGTTTGCCGAAGGCGCACGCGGGCATCTGACCAAGCAGCTGAAGGTGAAATACGATCTTGAGGCCAATTGCCAGCCGCAGGTTTATGGCATCGGGATCAAGGAATTGTGGGACATCGACCCTGAAAAGCACGTCGCTGGCCGCGTGATCCACACGCAGGGCTGGCCGATGAGCGAAAGCGACGAATGGGGCGGCGGTTTCCTCTATCACCAAGCGAACAATCAGGTTGCACTGGGGTTTGTTGTCTCGCTCGATTACAAGAACCCGCATCTGTATCCGTTCGAGGAGTTTCAGCGCTGGAAACAGCATCCGGCGATCCGCGAGATTCTGGAAGGCGGGCGGCGTGTGTCCTACGGCGCCCGTGCGATCATCGAGGGCGGGTGGCAATCGGTGCCCAAGCTCGCATTCCCCGGTGGCGCGCTGATCGGTTGTTCGGCGGGCTTTGTGAACGTGCCCCGGATCAAGGGCAGCCATACCGCGATGAAAAGCGGAATGCTGGCCGCCGAAGCGATGGCCGAGGCGTTGGCAGCGGGCAGAGAGCATGATGAAGTTTCCAGCTATCAGGAGACGCTCAACGCCAGCTGGATCGCCAAGGAATTGAAACTCGTCCAGAACGCGCAGCCTGTGATTGCCAAGTTCGGCGGTGCGTACGGAACGATCCTCGCCGGCCTTGATATGTGGATGCGCACGCTCAAGATCGGCCTGCCGATATCGATGAAACACCATACCGATGCTTCGGCGATGCAGCGCAAGGATATCCATCGGCCGATCGCGTATCCAAAGCCCGATGGCGTCATCAGTTTCGACCGATTGTCTTCGGTGTTCCTGTCGAACACCAACCATGAAGAGGATCAGCCGTGCCATCTGGTGCTCAAGGATCCGAGCGTGCCGACGCGGATCAACCTGCCGCTCTACGATGAACCGGCGCAGCGTTACTGCCCTGCCGGAGTTTACGAAATTGTCGGCGCTGACATTGGCGAACCCCGGATGCAGATCAACGCGCAGAACTGCGTCCATTGCAAGACGTGCGACATCAAAGACCCCACGCAGAATATCGAATGGGTCACGCCGGAGGGTGGCGGTGGCCCGAACTATCCGAACATGTAGCCTTGGTGCACTTGTGCTGGCGTTGGCGACGACACCGCTCGCCGCGCAGGATACAGGAGCCGCAGCGCTCGATGCCTACGTGCAGGGGCGGCTGCTTGATGCGGCAGGCGTCAGCGATGAAGCCGCGATTGCCTACGGTGTAGCGCTTACAGGGGCACCCACCGACGAACGCATTGCAACGCGAGCCTTCAATCAGGCAATCGAGGCAGGAGACAGGGCGCTGGCATTGCGTGCGGCGCGCGCACTCGATGCCCAGGGAAAACTGCCGGGCGATGGGCGGTTGCTGCTTTATATCGATGCCGTGTCTCGCAACGACTGGCGTGGAGCGGGCCAGCAGATCGCCAAAATGGATGGCGGCAATTTCGATTTTCTTGCTCCCATATTCCGGGCGTGGGTGAAAGCGGGCGCGCGCGAAGCAGACCCGCTGTCGCCGCTGAATATCCAGCCGCTGCCAGCGCTCACCAGCGCTTATTCGCGGGAGCAGCGGATTTATTTGCTGCTCACTTTGAAAAATATCGATGAAGCGATGGCAACGGTGCGCGCTCTTCCGGTTGCTGATCCGCGAACGACGAGCATCAGGATTGCGGCGGCTTCGCGATTGGTTGCGCTGAAGGATCGCGAGGCTGCGCTCAATCTGGTCAATGCCGCCGATCCGGCATTGATATTGGCGCGAGCAGACATCGAAGCCGGTCGCGTGCCGGGCCAGCCGATCACAACGGCACCTGTTGCAGCAGGTGTGTTGCTGGCGCGGCTGGCGAGCGATCTGCTTCGCGATAATGCGGCGGCAACGGCGCTTCGGCTGGCGCGGCTGGGAAGTTTTGCTGCGCCCGAAAACGCAGAGGTCGCGCTGGTGCTCGCGCAGGCCTTGTCCGCAGCGGGAAACCAGCAAGCGGCGCTGGCGACGCTCGACCTGTGGCAAAACGAGCCGCGATTCGGCGCGGCACGGCAGGATTTGCGCTTTGCGGCGTTCCAGCGATTGGGCCGCAACTATGAGGCATTGTCGCTCGCTGAAGCCGCTGTTGCAGTGCCGGAGGCCAATGTCTTCGATCATGCGCGGCTTGGCGATGCACTGTCGGCGCGCAAGCAATTCGATCGCGCGGCGCTGTCGTATCGCAAGGCGATCGATCTGGCCGAAGTGGGCGGGGGGCAAGCGTCTTGGGCGCTCTGGCTCTCTTATGGCGGCGCACTCGATTCAGCGGGCGATTGGCCAAATGCAAAAACGGCACTGCAAAAGGCAGTGGCGCTCGATCCTGAACAGCCGGGTTCGCTCAATCATCTGGGATATGCGATGCTCGAACGGCGCGACAATCTCGATGAAGCGACGCGGCTGATTGCGAGAGCGGCATCTCTGCGGCCCGATGATGCCGCAATCACCGATTCGCTCGGCTGGGCGTTCTTCTTGCGCGGACAAACGGCGGAATCGATCGCGGTGCTCGAACGTGCGGTGGCATCCGATCCGACCGTGGCGGAATTGGGCGAGCATCTGGGCGACGCTTACTGGAAGGCCGGACGCCGTGTCGATGCGCGCTACGCTTGGAATGCAGCGCTGATCCAGGCAGTTGAGGATGATATCGTCTCAACGCGGATCAAGGGCAAGATTGCTGACGGACTGAAGTGAATACGCGCAGGAACTGGCCGCGCACCGAGATTGCCTACGCCAAAATCAACCTAGCGCTCCATGTCCGCAAGCGACGCACGGATGGCTATCACGAGCTGGAAACGTTGTTCGCCTTTCTTGATTGCGGGGACGTGCTGTCTGCGACCGAAGGCAAAGTTTTCACGCTGGACCAGACGGGGCCGTTCGGCGCCAACACTGGCGGTATCGACGATAATCTGGTGACGCGCGCGGCGTTGCTGGCAAACGATGGCATCCTTCCCAAGCTGCGTTTCGATCTCGACAAGCAGCTTCCGGTTGCGGCAGGGCTTGGCGGCGGGTCTGCCGATGCGGGCGCTGCATTCCGGCTGCTCGATGCCGGCAACCGCCATGATCTGGCGGCGCAACTGGGCGCAGATATTCCTGCCTGCCTCGATAGCGTGCCAGTCATCGGGCGCGGCACGGGAACCGAGTTGCTGCCAGTGAAAAACGATGTCGCAGGTCTTGCGTGCCTGCTGGTCAATCCGGGTGTCCCGCTCACCACTGGGCCGGTGTTCAAGGCATGGGATGGCATCGACCACGGGCCGATGCCCGATGGCAGCGCGCGAGCGATCATGCAGGTCGGCCGCAATGATCTTGAAACCCCGGCGAGGACATTGTGCCCCGTCATCGGCGATGTGCTCAATGCCCTGAAGGAAACTGCGCCGCTGATCTTCAGAATGTCTGGTTCGGGCTCCAGCTGCTTTGCGCTTTATGACGATCATGATCACGCGGCGCTAGCCCAGCGAGAGGTGGCCGGGCTGGACTGGTGGACAATGCTGGGAACGCTACGTTAACCCAAGCCGCCGTTCGACCAGATCGAGTGGGAGCGATCCGCCGCCCAGCACTCCTGCGTGAAATCCCTTTAAATCGCGCCCCTTGCCCGCCAGATACCGCGTGCGCATGTCGAGCAACCGGACCATCCCGAGCTTGTAGCCTAGCGCTTGCCCCGGCCACGCCATGTAGCGTTCGATTTCTGCCGTCACGCGGCTTTCGGCGACGCCCGTGATGTCGAGCATCGTCCGGATTGCCTGTTCGCGAGTCCAGCGTTTGTGGTGGAGGCCTGTATCGACAACCAGCCGCACCGCGCGAAACAACTCGTCCTGCAATCGCCCGAGATCGCCCATCGGATCATCCTCGTAAACGCCAAGCTCGGCCATCAGCTTTTCGGCATAGAGCCCCCAGCCTTCCTGATACGCGTTGAAGCTGCCAATCCGGACGAGCAGAGGCACATCTGTGAGCGCGGCGGCAATGGCATTTTGCGTGTGATGACCGGGGACGCCTTCGTGATAGCTGAGCGTTGCCAGCCGGACCTTCGACACAGCGGTCATATCGCGCAGGTTGATCCAGTAGGTTCCAGGGCGCGATCCATCGAGTGAAGGCCCATCATAAAAGCCACCGGGCGCGCTGTCTTCGGTAGCCTTAGGGACGCGTTTGACGATCAGCGTCTGGCGCGGGACCATATCGGCAGGAAGAAGCTGGGGATAAAGCGCCTCGGCACTGCGGACCAGCGCGCGGACGAAGTCGAGCAGGGCAGTTCGTCCAGCATCGCTATCTGCAAACAGATTGGCCTTTTCGCGCGACAGGGCCGCCATGCGTGCGCCGATCGGGCCGGTGGGTTTATCCAGCCGGGCAAGGATCGTATTCATTTCTCCGGCGATCCGCGTGGCTTCATCGAGCCCGATTTTGTGGATGTCTTCAGGTGACTGATCTGTATCGCCAAGCGCCTTCACGTTGGCTGCGTAGAATTCTTCGCCCATCGGCAGCGCCCAGACGCCTGCGTCTTCGCGGCCTGCAGGGAGCATCGCTGCCACTTCCTCGCGCAGCGCGAGCATTGCCGGTCGGGAGCGGCGCTGGATGATCTGTGTAGCCCTGCGAATTGCCGCCTGGCGCATCCGTCGCGACAAGCCTGCCTCATCAGTGCGCCGGGTGAGCGCCTGAACAAGCGGGTGATTGCCGGGCCTACCTGTCATGAAAGCATCGAGAACCGGCAGCGTTTTAATGAGCAGCGCTTTGGGTGGCACGCACCCGGCCGCGCGATCGGCCTTGAGCTTTTCCACTACCCCGGCGAATGTTTCTGGAAAGCCGTCGAGCTTTTCAAGCCAGGCATCGACTGCCCGCGTCGATGAAACCGATTGCTGTTCGGTCATCGCATTGACGGTGTCGATATGCGGGCCCGAGATCTGGCTGACCAGATAAGGCGAATGGCCGGTGAACGTCAGCGGGTTGATCCGGCCATAGGGGATGTCAGCCGACCGGGTGCCATTTTCCAGCAGCGCCGAAACACTGCCAAGATGGATGGCAGCAGGCGAATCGCCGCTGATGCGAATCCGCGCGAGCAGGTTTTGTGCTGCCTTGAACTCTGCCCTGAGTGCAGCTTCGCCAGCAGGCGAATAATCATCGGTTCGGCGCGCGAGCGGGCCGCCATCGAGTGAAGCGGTCGTGCCGTTATACGTTGCTGTTTCGGGCAAATGCTCAAGCAGTTTTGTGCCGATATCTTCGAATGGCGCTGTTTCGGGGGGTGGTGGCGCTTTGCGTTTCGATTTGCGGGCAAGCGTAGGGGCAGCAACCGTGGCAGCAAAGGCTGCGAGTGCCGCGCGACGGGTCAGGCTTTCCATGACGACGATGGTGACATTCAATGCGGTCTAGGGCAACTGGAACCCATGCAGGGGTGGACCGAAATCGGCAGTGCAAAAAGCCCGATCCTGATCGTGGCCGATCATGCTTCCGCACATGTGCCCGCTCACATCGATCTGGTGATCGATCCGGATGTGCTGGAAACCCATATTGCTGTGGACATCGGCGTCACAGAACTGACGGAGGCGCTGTGCGACCTGCTCGATTGCCGCGCCATTCTTGGTGCGACATCGCGGCTGGTGGTCGACCTCAACCGTAACGTCGACGATCCTGCGGTAATCTCTGCAAGCAGCGATGGCATAGCCATTCCGGGCAATGCGCTGGATAACGATCAACGCCGTGCAAGGCTCGATCGCTACTCGCATCCGTATCATAATCGGCTTGCGGAGATGATTGCCGATAATCGTCCCGCCATGATTCTTTCGTTGCATAGTTTCACCCCGCAACTGGCAACCGCGCCTGCGCAGCTACGGCCGTGGGACATTGGCATCCTTTATAATGAAGATGATCGAGCGCCGCGGATCGCGATCCCCTTGCTCGAAGCGACGGGTGCCTGCGTCGGCGATCAACAGCCCTATTCGGGCAAAATCCTGAACGCGACGATGAACAGGCACGCCGAGGCCCAAAGCATTGCATATCTTGGAATCGAGATGCGGCAGGACAGGATCGCAGATCCGCCCGGCGTGGCACAATGGGCGGCCATTCTGGCACCGGTTATCCTGACCTGCGCCAACGGCGTGTCTTCGCGATGAAACAAGATGGGCTTGCAGCGGTTTAGGAAGCCGTTAGCATCACAGACCCAATTCACATGAGGAACACGATATGAAACGACTTACAGTTCTGGCCTTTGCATCGGCTGCTGCCTTGTCACTCGCAGCGTGTTCGGAAAACGCGCAGCAGGAATCGGCAGAGGCCGGAAACGCAATGGCCGCCGATGTAGAGGAAGTTGCCGATGAAACCGGTGCGGCCATGGGCAATGTCGGCGATGTTGTAGAGGCCGAAGCCGATCAGGCAGGCGAAAAGATCGAAGGCGCTGCCGATAAGGCGGGTGCCGCAATCGGCAATGCAGCAGACAAGGCAAAATCGGCAACGGGTGAAGCCATGAAGGATGCTGGCGACGCCATGAAAAAGGCTGGTGAAGAAGTTAAAAACTAAGCCATGATTAGGGGGCCGGACCAGATCGATCCGGCCCCTGCAGGTGCCTCACAACCACCGCTGCGGACGGCGCTGCGTATCATTTTGGGCGTCGTTTATGCCGTTGCAGGCGCTCTTCATATCGCATCGCCAGGCGGCTTCGTCAGGATCACTCCGGCTTGGGTGCCCTATCCTGAAGCAGTGGTATTCCTGACAGGGGTTGCTGAGATTGCGGGAGGCGTATGTCTCGCGTTCTTTACAAGGCTCAGGCAGGCAGCGGCAATCGGGCTGGCGCTATACGCAATCTGCGTCTTCCCGGCCAATATCAACCACGCGCTCAACATGATCGCTGTCGGTGGCGAAACGCTGACGTGGCGCTATCACGCGCCAAGGCTGATGCTCCAGCCTGTCATCGTGTGGCTGGCGCTGTGGACAGGTGGCGTGACCGATTGGCCGTTCAGACGCCGCCCCCAGAAGCCTGCCGCACCTCACTGATCATCAGTTGCGAAGGGAAAGGCGCCACAAGCTTTGCCGCATCGGGCCAAGGCGCCGTCAGCCATGCGTGATGGTCTTCGGGCGCAAGGATCAGTGGCATCGCTTTGGGATGCGCGGCTCCGACCAGCGCATTGGGTTCGCAGGTTAGGAAGGCATAGCTTGCCACCTCGCTATCCCGGCAAATCCCGGCAAAGGCGAATACTGGTTCCGATGGAACCGAAAACCAGTGCTGCGAGCGATCGCCCTTGGTTCCGCCCCATTCCATGAAGCTGGTGACTGGCACAAGGCAGCGCAGTTCGGGGTGGCGCAACGTGCCGATCCAGAACGGGCTTTCCAGATTGCGCACGTTGGTGACGGGGCGGGCACGACCATCGAGTGCGGCCTTCGCAGGCGGTGGCACACCCCATTGGCGTGGCACGATCCGGCGGCGACCATCCGGGCCTGAAACGATTACGGGCGCGAACCGCCCGGGGGCGACATAATCGCCAGCCCAGGGGTCCACGCCCACATCCGCATCGAAAACCGTCGCAATCTGGTTGGACGGCGCATCGAGGCGATAGAGATTGCACATTGCGCCCGTTCTCCCCCCTCTTACGCGGATGACGGACACATTGCGGTTCAGCCGATGTGCTTGCTCACAGCAGCGGTCATCGCGAACATCGAGATTTCCTTGGTGCCGATCACCTTGCCGAGCAGGGCATCGGGAACGATCTGGCGCTTATCTTTTGGCGACTGCAGGTCGTGCTTCTTGATATATTCCCAGACTTTCGACGTGATCTGGCTGCGCGGCATCGGGCCTTTGCCGACGACTGCTGCGAGATCGTCCGAAATCTTGACGTCTGCCATCAGGGCATTGTTTGCGCGCTTGGCTTTTTCCGCCATTGAGATGCTCCCATCCTTTTACCCGAGGCGCGTGTTGCGCCGCCGTGGTCGCGTTCTTTGGCGGCAAGTCAAAACGATTGCAATGGGATGAATCCGCCAAACCCCTCGTGTCGGGAACAATTCGGCGCTGCGCAGCATTACCCAAGCACATTTCGACAAAATAGGGCCATGTTCCGTGCATCATGAAGGCGAAAAGATCGTCGTATCCACAGAAGAAGCCAGCGGCGGCGAAAAGCGCAATGAAGTGCGCTACATTCTGGCGATCAGCCTGACGCTGGTGATCGTGCTGTTCGCAATCATTTACGCCACTGGGGTGCTGACGAGCGATGCACCTGACAACAATTCTTCCGCATCGACCCAAAAGACAGGATAGCATCATGGCTGACAAGACGCTTGCCAACATCTCCGAAGCGATGCGCGACATCGATTTTTGCATGCTTTCAACAATCGGACCCGATGGCGGAATTGCCGCGCGGCCGATGAGCAACAATCGTGATGTGGAATTCGATGGCGATTGCTGGTTTTTCACCGATGAAAAGACGCAGACCGTTTCCGACATCGGCCGCGATGCTCAGATGGGCCTGGGGTTTCAAGGGAAGACCGGGCTGTTCGGCAAGCCGCCGATGTTTATCGCAGTCGAAGGTCGTGCATCGCTTAACCGCGACCGCGATCTCATCAAGGCGAAATGGCACAAAAGCCTCAATTTCTGGTGGGATGGCCCCGGCGATCCCGGCATCGTGCTGATCAAGGTGCAGACGACACGCATCCATTGGTGGGATGGCATGGGCGAAGGTGAGATCGTCACTGCGCACGCGGCAGCCTGATTGTGGCGGAAAAGAATTTCAAAGCCGGCGAAGCAGTGGAATGGGACAGTTCCGGTGGCCATTCAAAGGGCAAAATCGTCAAAAAACTAACCAGCCCCACGAAAATCAAGACACACAAGGTCACAGCATCGAAGGACGATCCGCAGTATCTCGTCGAATCGGACAAGAGCGGTGCGAGAGCCGCGCACAAGCCCGAAGCGCTGAAAAAGGCCTGACACTTTATGCAGGCGCGCCCGACATTTTGAGTCTAAGGCAATTTCGGGCATTCCGCTCACGAAGGATGTGTGATGGCCAAGAGCCAGAAGAAATCGAACAAGGAAGTTCGCAAACCCAAGGCCGAAAAAGCGCCGAAGCAAAATGCCTCGCAGCCCAGCAGCAAAGGCCAGGCGGTCGGCATTGCGACATTAAAGAACTGAAACGTCATGACAGGTTCGCTTGACGATCAGATCATCGACACGCCCGATGGACCGATGACTTGGGCGGCGTGGAAAAAGAAGAATCCGGTCCAAACTCCTTCGAGACGGACCAAGGGCAAGGATTTGCCGGTGAAGGTCAAGCTGTTCACCGAAAAGCCGTGATGGTCGGCTAAGACCTTACCCCATCGGCTTCGGCTCCCACAATTCGATTTTGCGGCCTTCCGGGTCCATGATGTGCGCAAATTTGCCATTGGCTTCAGGATCGAACGTCTTGACGGGTACGACTCCATGTTCGGCGCAGCGCGCGAGCATCGCATCGAGATCGTCTACCATCAGGTTGAACATGAACTCCTTGTCCGAAGGTGCGAAATAATCGGTATCGGCCTTGAACGCCGAAAAGACCGTGGCCGCTCCGGGATGCGCGGCGGCGGCTTCTGGCGTGAAGACGATGCCCCAAGGCTCGGCTGATATGCCGAGAACGCGGCCATACCATTCATTGGTCGCGGTGGGGTCGGCCGATTTGAAAAACAGGCCGCCAAGACCGAGGACTTTAGGCATCGTGTAATTCCTCAAATTGTGGTGTGGTGGGGTACAGGATGCCTATCAACCACGCCCAAGTCCATCACCTGAACGGATGACTCGGCTCAATCGGCTTTGAGTGCTTGACTGAATTGCCGTAATAATACACCAATACACCTAGCTGCCGGTTCGGTGGCAGGGAATAAGTCATGCCGATAGTCGATTCCGACCGCCAGTTTCCGCCCGTTGCGACATGGCGGATCAACGCCATGCGCTTCGTCTTCCTGCTGATGGCGTTCGTCATGGGCAGTGTCGTCTGGCGGCAATTGCTGTTTGAATCGGCTGATTGGGAAGCGTGGCGCGGCGTTGCCAAATCGATGCTGGCTGCGCTCGCCTTGCTTAGTCTGATCGCTGTTCGATATCCGATGCAGATGCTGCCGCTGATGATTTATGAGGTTGCGTGGAAGACCGTGTGGATGCTGGCCATTGCGCTGCCCGCATGGCTGAACGGAAACTGGAGCGCTGGTATCGAGGGGCTGTTTTACGACTGTGTTGGGATCGTGATCGCCTATTTCATTGTCCCGTGGCATTATGTGTGGGCGCGATACATCGCGCAGCCGATGGAGCCGCTGCGGGCGCAGTGATGGCAATAAATTGGGTCGATTGGCGTTTCGATTCTGCTTTTACTTTGCCAAGCGGCGGCGATTCGACCGTACCTTGCCTGCATAGTGCGCAATGCTGTTGCTGATGACCGCTTCCGGGCGCGTTCCCAGCTTTCCGGTGATCAGGTCGATCCCCAAGTCGATGTTCGCAGCGAGTTTCTCATCGATCATCAGCCTCGCCTCGCGCGACGCAGCAGGGCCGCCCATCGCCATGGCTCCCATCCGCATGGCGATAACCATGTTGGCCTCAGCGGCAAGGCTCCACGCATCAATGCCGATTCCGAACCAGCTGGGGGATTTCGATTTTCGGGCCATGCCAGTCAACGGGGGCAGGGGGGAGTTGGTTCCGGTTGCGCGCGTTCCCACACCTGCGGCCACGTCGCGAAGTCGGTCGCCCAGACGATCTGACGTCCAGCATCAAAGGCGAAAATGGCGAACTCCGGCGGATCGGGCCAGCCGTGCCACATCCGGTCGATGATCACACGGGTCTCGTCGCCATCGCTGTGCCAGCAGAGCGCGCCATCGCCGAAGCGGTCGAGGATCGGGAAATCGGCGTCGAGATCGCCGGGCCATTGCGATGGTGGTTGCCAGACGATCACCTGCCGCCGCAGCGCGCGGAATCGCCGGGCAGAGCGGATGTCATCGATCAGGCTCTGGCCATAGCCGTCATGCGGCTCAGGATCGGGCCCGAAGACTGCGCGCCAGAACTCAGCCAGCCGCGCCAGCACCGCCGCTCCAGCCGTGAGAGAGCAGCTTGACCGTTACGCGCCCGCTCGCGACCACGACCCCGCTGGCATCGTGCATCGGGAATTCGGCCAGATACGTCGCCGAGCCCTTGCGTTCGAGATCGGCGAGCAGCGATTGCAGCGTATCTTCATCGAGCCGGAACTCAGCGGTCACATCGCTCGCCGCTGATTTGTGGAACGCGACCGCAATATCCTTGAGGATCGGGAAATAACGGCTGGTATCGAGGATCGAAATTCCGGGGATCGCCGCGACCGCCTCTGCCAGCACGGTATAGGCGCCCATATACATCACGCCGA
Source organism: Sphingomonadales bacterium (assembly GCA_031414835.1). GTDB lineage: Bacteria > Pseudomonadota > Alphaproteobacteria > Sphingomonadales > Sphingomonadaceae > Aquisediminimonas. The sequence goes on from JANOQL010000019.1 coordinate 13,609, forward strand.
CATGGTTTTCGTTGCCCGCCAGCGGCATCAACAGCCGCGCATGGCCGCGCCCCTCCTCAAGCCGTTTGAGGCCGGTGCGCTCGACAAATTCGACGCGGTAGCGGGGTTGAGTTTCTGTCATGCCGCGATGATGACGCGGATTGCGGCAATGAGCAATATGGCGCTCGCCCGGCCCGCGCGTTAAGGGCGCTGCATCCTTATGACCACACCCGCCAACCCGATCCGTATTCTCGTCGATGCCGATGCCTGTCCTGTGAAGGAGGAGATTTACAAGGTCGCCTTCCGCCATCAGGTCCGCGTCGCGGTGGTCAGCAACATGCGGCTGCGCGTGCCCGATCATGCGGCTGTAGAGCGCGTGGTGGTGAGCGACAGTTTCGACGCCGCCGATGACTGGATCGCCGAGCAAGCTGGGCCAAAGAGCGTGGTGATCACCGCCGATATTTTGCTCGCCGACCGCTGCCTTAAGGCCGGTGCAGTGGTGATCGGCGGCAATGGGAGGCCGTTTACAACCGCCTCAATCGGCAGCGCCATCGCCACCCGCGCGATCATGGCCGATTTGCGGGTGGGCGCCGATGGCATCACCGGCGGCCCCGCGCCATTTACGAAGGCGGACCGCTCGCGGTTTCTGCAGGCGCTCGATGAGGCGCTGGTGCGGTTGGGGCGGGGGTGAGCGCGGGCGGATAATCTGTATCGCGTTCCCAGATTTTTCGACTTAACCTCGATCGGCGCATCGCCTTCGTCTTCGGCCCCAAAAATGGCGGCTTCCTCACAAAGTAGAAGCGCACCCCGCACCCTGTCGCGTGCTTCGACGTCGCTATGGGGAAGGGCAGCATCGAAGAACATTTCCCACAGATCCTCCGCGCGCGCCCCATCGTCGATCAGCTGGAGGAACCAGTCGAACCGCATCGCGACCGCCTGCACTTCGGGCACTGTCGCCGAAGGGCTGATCCGGTTGAGCAGCGCGAGCGAGAGTGTGCTGTTCTGGCGGGTATAGGTCGTCACTCCTTCCTCGCGAACCCAGCGCGATTGCTCGCCCTTGACCGCTGCGGTCATCAGATTGTTGACCACGATCCGCCGCGCGATCAGCAACGCCGCCTCCCACCCGAGGCTGAACGCATAGCCGCGCGCCTGCCGCCGCAGCGCATAGCCGCCCTGCAACGACATGCCGACGCTCCGCGCCGCATCGGCAACCACGCCGTTATCCGCCAAGTGGCACAAAAACGCTGCCTGCCGGCCAGCCGACCAGCCATCGGCACGGCTTTCGTAACGGAGATAAGCGGCGGCAGGGAGTTCGGCGTCGGTATCATCGCGCAAGGGGGAGGGGTGGGTGAAGGGGGTGTGGGGGCTTTCCATGGAACTGTCCTTTAGAAAAGGACGGAGAGTAACCGGTTTGGTTATGTGTAGGAAAGAGGTTTTGAGTGGGGTGGGGACGAATTGTCCTATGGGGTGGCATGGGTAAGCCGCCCAAACTTCCCGCGGGACAAAAGGTTGGCTAACCAAAGCCAACCTTTAATCAGCCGCGCATCTCCATTCTAACCAAAGGCAGCCTTTGATTACGCCGCATCCAGACTGGTGAACAGGTCGAACAAGGGCTTGTTGATAAAGTAATTGCTGCGCCCGGCCTGATATTTGAACAGGAAACCTGCCTCAGCCAGCCGGTCCAAGTGGCGCGCGGCGGTTTGCCTTGTTACCCCCAGATCATTCTGCACAAACTCAATCCGGGTATAAGGGTGCACAAAGAGATTGTTGATAAGCTCTTGCGAGTAAACTCGCGGAAGCTCACTTCGGATGCGGTGTTTATAGTCGAGCATCAGCTCGTCGATTCCATCAACCAAACCGAGCGTGGTTACCGACGTTTCGGCAACAGCTTCCAGCATGTATAGCAGCCACTCTTCCCATTCGCCGGTTTCGCGCACGTGCTGGAGCAGTCGGTAATAATCGCCCTTGTTGCGGGTGATGAAACGGCTGAGATAGAGGATTGGGTTTTCGAGCAATCTCTGCTGCACGAGATACAACACATTGATGATGCGCCCTATCCGGCCATTGCCATCGGGAAAGGGGTGGATGCTCTCGAATTGATGATGGATAATCGCCATCTTGATCAGCGGATCGAGATCGTTCGGCACGCCTTCATTGATGAAGGTTTCAAGCGCCGCCATATGCTGCTGCACCGCGTTGCCCGATTGCGGCGGCACATAGACGAGTTCGCCGGTCTGATCGTTCTTCAGCGCCGTTCCCGGCGTTTCGCGAAAGCCGCCATCGGTGCGCTTCAAGATCTGGAACATGGCAATGATGCTGTTGTTCGACAGGATGCCCTGCTGTTCGACCATACGATCGAAGCCACAGCGCAGCGCCTCGCTGTAACGGGCAACCTCCTTTGCCGCAGGCGATCCGATATGCGCCTCGAACAGACTGGCCTGAAACATCTCATCCTGCGTGGTGATGATATTCTCGATTTCGGAGGACGCCTTCGCCTCTTGCAGCGCAAGCGTATTGATCAGGATCGCGGGATTGGGCATCGCCGCTGCCCGGCCCTTGAGTTCGGCCAGATAACGATGCGCGCGCGCCGACTGCTTGAGCACCGCCACGGTTTCAAGCGCACCCGGCGGCGGCAGGCTGGGAATGGCGTAGGTCGGCTTTAACATATCGGCAGGCTCATGTTCGAAAGTTCGGACAATGCGAACATATCATGAGAATGTGTTAAAGAAAGGCGAGTTTTGTAACATGTGAGTGCATGGGTCGAGCCTGTAATTCTAATTCAGCAGGTCACGATGGATTTCCACAACAAACCAGCTAGTGATTGACCGTCATAGGAGACTCCGCCGAAGGCGCAGGCAGCGAGAAAAATGAGAACAGAAACGGCTCTAATCGGCTTATAAAAAACTTCCAGCTTGGCATCGGAATGAAGTTTATTACTCGCTTTGAAGCGTTCGTCGTCAACGAAGAATTTCAGAAACCAAGCTGTCTTAGGGCTAGTCGAGATATCCACAGCGCTTCTAGCAGTAATCTTCGACCCCAGTTTGATCTCTGGTAGCACGTCTCCCCAACGCTCTTCGATTTCAATACCCTGATCCACAGCTCCCAGTAGGAGACGATGGTACCACTGCTTGTCCACAAAATAGAACAGAGTAGAAGCAACAAAGACTGCTACGCAAACTGCCAATATCGGATCAAAATCGAAGCCAGCAATTTCGATACCGCTTTTCGAAGCGTCTTTGAGAAAAACGCCATACAACGACAAAACAGCGGCCAAAACTGTGGCATAAAGTGTTCTCACCTTCATGCAAATTTCGTTGAAATGCTCCTGAGTTTGAACCACCTTCTTCCAAGCCTCAAGTGCTAAAGTAGCATGCTCTTCCTTAGTTG
>JANOQL010000020.1:0-5037 GCA_031414835.1 Sphingomonadales bacterium
CCGAACATCCCTGACAATACGCCCACACCCGCACCGAGAAGGATGATCGCGACAATATTGACCGACTGGTTCGCGATCGGAAGATAAAGTTGCCACATGTTCCATTCGTTCTAGGTGCGATCTGGCTCCAGTGGAACCGGAAAACGCCGTCGCCGCCCGCACACGGCCGAACTTTCCGGTTTCGATTTCGCCACGTCAGTAACTCGCGACAAGGGTAAGCGTCGGCCCACTTCCTGGGCGGGCGTTGCCCCCAATTCTGAACCGCCAATCGGTTCGGATCGACATGTTGATGGGCCTCCGTATCACGGGAATGTCGAGCGTCGGTCCGATATCAAGCCGCGAAACCTGGGGTTGGACCGCTGTCCATATGGCGACACCCGGTTTCAGTTGCCGAAACCTGTTGCCTTCCATCAAAACAAGCCTGCCCTCAGCCTCAGCAAAGCCATCACGGCGATTGAGCCCGACAATTCCGGTGTGCACATAGCCAGAAACGGTCAGCGGTGTTCGATCGATGGCTTTATAGACACCGATCGATGCCCGAACCGTGATTGCATCCCGACCGGAGCGTTTGAGACCCACTCGCCGTTCGAGAACTCCATCGATCCGGAAATCGCCGATGGAGCTTCGGGCTGAGATACCGCCAGCAAACTCGTCCGGAGCCTGCCTCAGCCCCGCAAAGGTCAGGCGACCAACGGGCCGAACGTCTATGCCGCGCACACTAAAAAGAGTTGGAGCTTCAAGGGACAATGCGGCTTGGCTACCTCCCAGCAAACCACTTCCCGAAAGCGTTGCCGCGCCACGATCGCCCCGCACAAAAACATATCCCGAAATCGAACCTTTCGACGTGACCAGCGACCTTGGCGCAAATGGCGGGAGGGCAAAGCTGCTCACACGCTTTGCTTGGTGGACATTGGGCTCGGCATACTCGGCAAGAGCCTGCACCGCATTTTGGGGCGATATAGCCGCTTTCATGCCCGCCGGGCGGAAATCTGCCCCCGCCGATTGGGTTGCCGGCGGTCGGTTTTGGCGTGGCGGTGAAGTCATCGATCCGACAGCTGCCCCACGTCTGAGCGATTGCCGCCGTTCTTGCAGTGCATCGCGCTTTGCCGGCAATGCGCCGATTGGCGATTGCAGGCCGGCAACCTCCCTCGAATCTATTGGTGGCACTGTTTCGGCGGTGATGAGGACCAGCGCACGCCCTGCCGTCCAGCACGTTGCGACAAAGGCGAATGCACGAAATGCGCGCACTCAGGCAATCTCGCCAATCGTAAAGTCATGGCTCGTTTTGTCCCAAACTACGCGGCCCGATTTGCGGATGCGCCAGTAAATTCGCGCGGCCCTTGCTGTTGCTGAAACGGCGACAACGTTCGAAATAACGACACGCGGTAGCGCACGCAGACCTTCCCGCCAGCCATAAAGTCGATTGGTGCACAGCACACGCACAGTGAGCCGCCACATCATGAAAAACGACGCTGACCAGAACAGAACTTGACCGGAGTCCCCAAAGGCGGTCGCGAATCCTCGCCAGTCGATCAACATCGCAGGGGCTGCGATCAACATCCCACCATAACCGGCCACAAGTGCCGATGCTTCAAACATCGCCCGCCTGTCGCGCCAGCGCATCCAGATTTCCCATGGATTTGCAGACCATCCCATTCTGTCCCAGCCTGCAAAGGCGATGCCGGCAACCCACCGGGATTTTTGCCGGATTGCGGCTGAGATGCTTTCTGGGAACCGCGATCTGACGCAAACGGTATCGCTGCCGCGTTCAGGATCTTCGACCCTTAAAAATGCTGCTGAATGCCCTTCGGCTGACGCAATCAAGCCAAGTTCATAGTCTTCAGTCAGCGAATCGGGGGAAAACGGCAACCCACCACGGATTTGAGCAATCCTACCGACAAGATTGCGCTGTATAGCGGTGCCGACCCCTGCGCTTGGAATCGATCCCTTAAATTGCCCACGTATCACAAGCGATTTGAGATGGGCTTCGGCAAACTCATCGCAATAATGGCCCGCCACCCAGCGGCTATGGGCAACCGGAATTGGAACCACCGGCAATTGCATGAAATCATGGTTCTGGCCAAAAACGGCAAAGACATCCGGCTCTCGGGAACAAATGACATCTTCTGCATCATGAAGCACGATATAATCGAAAGACACGCCACTGCTCTGCTCATGCGCGAGCATCCCGGACCATGCGGTGTTGAGCGCATCCCCTTTGCTTGTCGGGCCACTTTTGGTATTGATCGCAATCGTAAGGTCATTGCTTTCATAGGCTTGCAGGGCTTCGAGCGTTACCTGATCGTTTGGGTATGTCCCGACAAAAATTACGAATTCGTAATGGCGGTACGATAGTTTTGTGCGCGCGATCATCGATCCGATTACGGTTCCTTCGTCCCATGCAGGAACAAAGATTGCAAATCGCGCCGCCAAATCGGGCATGAGTTCGATTGACGGCAGCCTTTGCCGATCACGGAAATTTCGCACTTTTTTCACGACCCAAAGTAAATCAAATGCGAAATCTTCAACACCGACGACGCAGAACAGGGCTGCCGCAAACAACAAAAGCTCAAGCGACAGAGACTGCGATATGTGTTCGATCATCGAGATGGCGCGCAGGCATCGGTGCCATTCACTGTTCTCAGTCTTCCGGCAATCATTTCGCGGCGACGCGGATCGTCTTCACTCGCCGAAATGTCTAGCGGCCCGGGGCGGTCCCACGCAGCTTCCGGTCGGATGATCACCATCGGGCCGCTGTCGAGACCGATGGCCCCGGGCATCGGATCGGTATGAAGAACAAGTTCGCGATAATTGATGTTGGCAAATGAAAATTCAGGGCTTTCCATTTCGCGAAACCCGAAAACGCGCCAGAAGCGAACCAGATCGAGCCTGCTATGGCCATAAATAGTGCGATAGCCTTTCATCCGGCAGTGTTCGACCGCACGACGAGCCAATGCAAAAGCAAGTTTGCTGTTGCGATATTCTGACCGCACCGCGAGCCGTTCGATCTTGGCAAAATCGCCGAAAAACCGGATTCGGACGCATCCCGCCGGATCGCCGTCGATATGGCCGAGGAAATGGGTTGCGCAGAAATCGTTTCCGTCGAATTCTTCATTGAAATAGCAGAATTGTTCGGCGAGATACGTTGCTGATCGCATCGCCAATACTTTGAACATGTCTTCGAACGTTTGCACAATCGTGATCGCGTAAGGGTCCGCGGGCGTGCGCTTTGGCAATTCGCGTTCCGGGAAAATGACGAGGAGATCGGGATCGGCATCGGGATAAACCTGGTTCGCCTGAATAAATCCCATCGAACGATTCAAACGCGCGGCATGGTCGTTCACCGCTTTCGAAAATACGGGGCAACTTTCTGGAACGAGCTCATCGAATGCCTTCGCGATGACCCCGATCGATTGAGCTAGCGCATTAGGCAGGTAAACGAGCCAAAGATAAACAGCTGCGGGTGTTTCGTTTCGGCCCGCCACCCAATCCGGATTGGGAGCTAACCCCGAAAATCGGCCTGCAACGAGCGCTTCCACGCCTGCGGCGTTCAGTGGAAGATAGGCAAATAGCCCCAGCGTGCGTCGTTCGGGGACGCCGCGAACAACTATGCGAAGAATATCCGGGTTCTTATCGAGGAGGGCGGCGATCGTCGCATCGTCGGCTAGCGTTATCTCACGCCGCGCGGCATTGATCAGTCCGATCAGTTCAGGGCCAGCAGCTGTTTCCAGATGCAAACCGGAAGATTTGGCGCGATCAAGACAGCGTCGCACCTTGGTAGAAAAGCCAATGGTCCGAAATGCATCATGTTTTCTATTGCTTAGCGGCTGTTCCATTGATGCCCCCTTTCAATTCAATTAGCCTTTCGGCATGGTGCCGGAACACATCGTGATAGGGTCGCAGCATGGTTCACCCATGATCCAAAAAACCGAACAGGGTGTTCAGTCGCTTGAACGCCAGGTACGCGCCAAACTTCAGTGGGATGATTATCGCCTCGTCCGGGCGGTCGCTCTCAGCGGGAGTTTGAGAGCGACGGCGCGCGAGATGCGGCTTTCGGTGAACACGATCCGCGCACAAATTGAACGGATCGAAGGCAGATTGGGCCAGAAGCTTTTCCGGCGCGGCCATTCTGGGTCCGAAATGTCCGAAATTGCCGAACAGATCGTCCGCACAGCTGCTGTGATGGAGGCAGCGATGGGCGGTGATTTCGAGGCAGGAGATGACGTCCCTCTCCGGGCCAAGGAAATACGGATCTGTTGCTCGGAAGGGATCGGGGAATTCTGGCTGACACGAAGATTGCCGCAGCTGCAGGCGCGGATTCCCGGATACAATTTATCATTGCTCAATGAAACCGATCAGGACCGCGTTCATTCGGATAAGCAGCATATCAGCGTCGGATTCACTCGACCATTAGGACCCGACAGGATCGTCAGTCGCATCGCCACCGTCCATTTTATGCTCTATGCGGCGGACTCATATTTTGAGGCGTTCGGATCGCCTACGTCGTTCGAAGAAGCGCACAACCACCGGTTCGTCCTGCATGACGCCCCAGGCCTCAGAAAAGACTTGGCGTCGTTGTTCCTTGGGGAAAAGGCAGCCTCTCAACTTATTCAAATTACCGTGAATACCAGTCATTCGCTGTATCGCGCTGTTGCAGATGGAGCAGGTATTGGCGCTTTGCCCACATATGTGAGGGCCATCACTCGAAAAGTACGACCCGTCGATCTCGCTTTTCAGCTCAAATTCAATCTCTGGTTGTCTTATGATGCAAGCATGAAGAATGCGCTGGCCTTGCGCCAGACCGTAGATTGGCTTCGTGAATGCTTCGACGCTGATGAGTATCCGTGGTTTTCGGAAAGTTTTGTGCATCCCGAACAACTGGAAACGCAGCTTGTCCAGGCGAACGTTGTACGCCTCCACGACGATTATTGAGAGGTCGACCGCAATAAACTGGTGCCGGCTACAAGATTCGAACTCGTGACCCCCTGATTACAAATCAGGTGCTCTACCAACTGAGCTAAGCCGGCACTGGCTTCG
>JANOQL010000021.1:0-1547 GCA_031414835.1 Sphingomonadales bacterium
CAGAGGCACTGGCGCCCGCCTAACTCACCACCTCGCGCGCCCCTTCTGCATCCATCGTCGGCATTGACCATTTGATCTGATCGCGGAGGATTGCTTCAAGGTCTTCGGCCCCGATCGACTGTGCCGTTGCGCGCTTTTTGAGCAAGGACACCAGCAACCGCTCGCGCGTGTCGGGGAGTGGCGCGCTGCGGCGGCCGTGCGCGAGGGCTTGGCTGAATTTCAGGCTGAGGAGCGACATGGGTTGGCCATGCCCCGCCGCTCCTGCTGTTAGCGACAACGGATGCGGATAACGCATTCTTCACCTTGAATTGGGAAGCGGCCAAAAAAAGGCCGGTGCATCGCTGCACCGGCCAGTGTGGTTCGCAGGAGGAACCTGGGGAGGGGGCCGCCTCTTCTATGGGAGAGGAAAACGGGCGGCCCCCAAACTTGTTCGGTCAATAGTTGTATGCGCGTTCTCCATGGGCCGAGAGGTCGAGCCCCTCGCGTTCGGCCTCTTCTGCCGGACGAAGGCCGATGGTGAATTTGAGCGCGAGGAACAGGATCGCGGTGACGCCGCCTGACCAGACCAACGTGCCGAGGACGGCCTTCAGCTGTGTCACGAACTGGGCACCCATATCGTAAGTGCCGACGCCGTACGGGAAGACTGTATAGTCGAAGAACCCCTGCCCACCGAGCGCCGGATCGGCAACGATCGCAGTGCCGAGCGCACCGACGATCCCGCCGATGCAATGCACGCCGAACACATCGAGCGTATCATCGTATTTCAGCGCATTCTTCACGGTCGAGCAGAAGATATAGCACACTGGCGAAACCACGAGGCCGAGCAGGATCGACGTCATCGGTGCGGCAAAACCACTCGCAGGCGTGATCGCGACGAGGCCCGCGACCGCGCCTGTGGCCGCACCGAGCATCGAAGGCTTGCCGTGCTTGATCTGCTCGACGATGGCCCAGCTGACGGCTGCTGCGGCAGTTGCGACGAAGGTGTTGATGAATGCGAGCGCGGCAACGCCGTTCGATTCAAGGTTGGATCCGGCGTTGAAGCCGAACCAACCCACCCACAGCAACGATGCGCCGATCATCGTCATGGTCAATGAATGCGGCGGGGTGGCTTCCTTGCCATGGCCGATGCGCTTGCCAACGATCAGGCAGCCAACCAGGCCTGCGATGCCGGCATTGATGTGGACCACGGTGCCGCCGGCGAAATCAAGCGCGCCCATGCCCCAGAAATAACCGGTATCTGTCGGCGCGTCGGGCAGGAAGTCCGGGCCTGCCCAATACCAGACCATGTGCGCGATCGGGAAATACACGATCGTCAGCCACAACACGGTAAAGATCATCAGCGATGAAAACTTGATCCGTTCGGCGAACGCCCCGACGATCAACGCGGGCGTGATGCACGCAAACGTCATCTGGAAAATGACGAACGCATATTCGGGAATATAGACGTTGTTCGAAAAAGTGGCGGCATAGGTCGAAACCGAAACGCCGCTCAGGAACATTTTGTCGAACCCGCCGACAAAGGCAGGTGCGATGCTGTTGGTCGAGGT
>JANOQL010000022.1:0-2261 GCA_031414835.1 Sphingomonadales bacterium
ATTATTATCGACCAGAACGCGGCGATGTCATTCTCAACCCGTTCGATGATCGCTGCGCTTACTGGTCGCCGTTCGACGAGATCGCACATCCTGCCGACGCCGACCGAATCGCGCATCAGCTGATTTCGGAGACCGGGAGCCGCGATGACGATGTCTGGCTGGAGACGAGCCGCATCCTTGTCGCCAACATGCTTCGCGCCTTGTGGTGTGAGGGCAATTGCAGCCTCGAAGCCCTGCTTGACGCCTTGCAAACCAAGGACACCGAAGAGTTGAAGCGCTGGCTTGGGGACACATCGAGCGCGCGGACGTTTGCCGAAGGCGCGGAACGCGCGACCGGCAGCGTCATTTTCATGCTCGCCAAGGCGGCAAACCTGATCCAGTTCCTGCGGCGCGACGGATCGGGCGGCGTGCCCTTCGCTTTCCGGCGCTACATCGCCGGACTGGACGATCATGTGGGACCGCGCCCGTGGATATTCGTGCCGCGTAAGGAGGATTATTTCGAAGCCGCAAAGCCCCTGCTCGCCTGTTGGCTCGAATGCGCGGCAAGCGCAGTGCTTGGTCTGTCACCATCGCCAGATCGTCGGATCTGGCTCATTCTCGACGAGCTGGCCGATTTGCCCGCGGTCCAGAATCTGGCGCGGCTCTTGCCCGAAGGGCGCAAGTTTGGGGCAGCGATCACGCTCACCTTTCAGGCGCTCGGGCAGATGCGCCACCGCTACGGCGACAACATCGCCGAGGCCATGCTGGCCTGCTGCAACACCAAGTTGTTCTTGCAGACTGTCGATCAGGAAACCCGGAAATGGGCGAGCCAGACAATCGGCGACTGCGAGATCGAGATGCGCACCGCATCAAACGTGCTGTCGCTTGGCGGCGAAAAGCCGCGCACGACACTGACGACGATCCGGCAGTTTCGTGCTGCCGTCCTCGAAAGCGATTTTCGCTTGCCGAGGCATCAAGGTTATTTGCTGTTCCCCGACGGCTTGCCGGTCGCACGCATTGCATTGACCGCCGATCATATCACTATGCGCGGGGCGGCAAAGCAGCCCGCATTCGTAGCGGGTGATGTTGCCAATACGCTTTGGGGTCGCAAGAAGGATGGCCCTGCCCCGCCGTCATCGTCGGGCTCGCAAGGGCCGGTCTGATGGTGGCAACGGTCAGCGGGCTGACCAGTTCGGCCCAAGCCGCGAGCTATTACGAAGCCGACGATTATTATGCCGAGGGCGGGCAATCGCCATCGTCATGGGAAGGCAAGGCCGCCGACGATCTTGGGCTTGAAGGCGAAGTGGACCGCGACACGTTTCGCGCTTTGCTCGACGGCAAGGTTGCGGGCCGCCAGCTCGGAACGATGCGCGACGGCCAGCTCGAACACCGCCCGGGTTGGGATTTGACGTTGAGCGCGCCGAAGTCTGTATCCGTCATGGCGCTGGTTGCGGGCGACAAAAGATTGATCGCGGCGCACGGCACGGCGGTTCGAACCGCGCTTACGCATGTCGAGCACCATATGGCGGCAACGCGCATCCGCGCCGATGGCGACGTCACGCGCGAGGTGACCGGCAAACTGGCGATTGCGTCGTTCCGCCATATCACCAGTCGCGAGCAAGACCCCCAGCTTCATAACCACAATGTCATCTTGAACATGACCAAAGGCGCGGATGGCGTCTGGCGCAGTCTTGAACCCCGCGCGCTCTATCAGCTCCAGAAGCAGGTTGGCGCGATCTATCGGCAGGAACTGGCGATACAGGCGCGCGAACTTGGCTATGAGATTGTGGCGGCCAAGGAGTCGATGTTCGAGATTGTCGGGGTTCCCGAGGCGGCGATGAAGGCGCTTAGCGTCCGCACAGCGCAGATCGACGCGCGATTGGAAGAGCGCGGGACCAGTCGGGAGAAGGCCAGTGCTGCGGAAAAGCAGATTGCTGCGCTCGATACGCGGCAGGCGAAAGTTGCGGTCGATCATGCAATGCTCGTCACCGACTGGCGCGCGACCGCCGATGCTGCGGGGTTCGCCAAGGCCGAACGGATCGCGCTTGTTGCTTCGGCGGAGGCGCGCGCGGCGTCGCCAGACTATCGGCTGTCGCTCGCCGATGGACAGGATCGCGCAGCTCAGCGCGCCGTGGCGTTCGCCGCCGACAAACTCGGCGAGCGACAATCGGTGTTTTCCGAAAGCGCATTGCACGAAGAAGCCGGGCAAGTTGCCCTGGGCCATGTCGGCTATTCCGCGGTTGCCCGAGCCGTTGCCGCGTGGGGCCGGGATGGCGATGTCG
>JANOQL010000023.1:0-1518 GCA_031414835.1 Sphingomonadales bacterium
ATCGGGATTTGCTCCGCTGCGCGGATACCCACCCCTTACCCCTCCCATTCAGGGAGGGGCTATATGACCCCCTTGCCCCTGTGAATCGCACACCCCTCTAGCTCGCGATATGATAGATCTGTTCGCCTCCGCCAGCCGCACGTCCGAAGAGTATAGCGCGTCCGATATCGAGGTCTTGGAAGGCCTTGAACCCGTCCGCCGCCGCCCAGGCATGTATGTCGGCGGGACTGACGAACGTGCGCTGCATCATCTTGCCGCCGAAGTCCTCGATAATGCGATGGATGAAGCGGTCGCGGGCCACGCGACGCGGATCGAAGTGACATTGCTCCCCGGCAACCGGCTGATCGTCAGCGACAATGGCCGCGGCATTCCGGTCGATCCGCACCCCAAATTCCCCGGCAAATCGGCGCTCGAAGTCATCATGTCGACGCTCCATTCGGGCGGGAAGTTCGAAGGCAAGGCCTATGCCACGAGCGGCGGGTTGCATGGCGTTGGTGTGTCGGTGGTCAATGCGCTTTCGAGCGAAACGATAGTCGAAGTCGCGCGCAACAAGGAACTCTTTCGCCAGTCGTTCGCGCGCGGGATCACGCAGGGGCCATTGGAGAAGCTGGGGCCAACCCCCAACCGGCGCGGCACCACTGTCAGCTTCGTTCCCGATACCGAGATTTTCGGCGAACTCGCCTTCAAGCCCAACCGGCTTTACCGCCTCGCCCGGTCGAAGGCGTATCTGTTTGCAGGCGTCGAAATCCGCTGGAAATGCGCGCCTGAGCTGATCGCCGATGATACGCCGCCCGAGGCGGTGTTCCAATTTCCCGGCGGGCTGTCCGACCATTTGCGCGAACAGATCGGCGATCGCGAATGCGCGACGGCGGAGTTTTTCACAGGCAGCCAAGAATTCCCCGAAGGCGCTGGCCGCGTCGAATGGGCGGTCGCTTGGCCGCTGTGGAGCGAAGGCAGCTATAGCTGGTATTGCAACACGATCCCGACGCCCGATGGCGGCACGCATGAAGCGGGGCTGCGCACAGCGATCGTCAAGGGCATCCGCGCATTCGGCGCGCTGATCGGGCAAAAGAAAGCCGAGGGCATCGCCGCCGAAGATGTGGTGGCAGGCAGCGAGATCATGCTGTCGGTGTTCGTCCGCGATCCGCAATTCCAGAGCCAGACCAAGGACCGGCTGACCTCGCCCGAAGCCGCGCGGCTCGTCGAGAATGCCGTTCGCGATCATTTCGATCACTTCCTGACCGACAATATGGAGCGCGGGCGTGCGCTGCTCGGGCTTGTGCTCGACCGGATGGATGAACGGCTCAAACGCCGCGCCGAAAAGGAAATCAAGCGCAAGACCGCGACCAGCGCGCGCAAGCTGCGGCTGCCCGGAAAGCTCACCGATTGCTCGTCGGACAGCCCAGAAGGCACCGAAATCTTCATCGTCGAAGGCGATAGCGCAGGCGGTTCGGCCAAACAGGCGCGTGATCGCAAGACACAGGCGATCCTGCCGATCCGCGGCAAAATCCTCAATGT
>JANOQL010000024.1:0-1841 GCA_031414835.1 Sphingomonadales bacterium
CGCCGCCACAGCTCATCGCCATGCGATTGCAGCGCCATCGTCAGCGTGAAGACTTTGGAGACCGACTGGATCGAAAACGCCGCATTGGCGTCACCTGCGACATGCACACTGCCATCGGCGAGCACGGCTGCAATCCCGAACCGCTCAGGCGACACGCGCGCAAGTGCCGGGATGTAATCGGCTGGCGTTCCCTTGTCAGGCATTGCTGCCATTTCGTCGGCGATGCGGGTGAGGATCGATTGGATGTCTGGCATGGGCGGATTATGCCAGCGGCAATGCGCCGGGGGAAGGGCGTCGATCCGGGCCCATTTTCGCTGGCTTTCAAAGCCTGTTCGATTACCATCGCCACGATGCAGGCAGGCCGGTGGTTCCAGTCGTTGCCAGACGATGTCCGACAGGAAATCGACCGGCTGATCAAGGTGAGGCGCTTACGCGTGGGAACCGCCGTTTTTCGCGAAGGCGATCCGCCGTCTGGCCTCCACCGGCTGCAAGCAGGCACGATCCACATCACAGGATGCGCGCACGACGGAACTGAAGTGTTGATGGCCATCCTTCAGCCCGGAGACTGGACAGGATTTCTCGCCAATCTCGACGGCGAGGTTCATGTCTTGACCGCCACGTGTGATACCGATTGCGAAGTTGCCACGCTTTCGCGCCAATCGGTCCGCGACATTTTCGAAACAAGCACCGCCCGCTATAAACTGCTGGTATTGCCCGAACTGATCGTTTCGCGGCGCAATTACCGTTACCTTGTCGAACAAAATGGCGGGCCACCGCTCCAGCGCGTCGCGTTCCGGCTGCTCGATCTTGCGCGTGGCCCTTTCGGCCAATCAGGCGACATTCCCACGGCGCCGATTTGCATCAGCCAGGAACAGCTTGGCGCGGCCACACTGCTGTCGCGGCAGAAGGTCAACGGCGTGTTACAATCGCTCGCCGGTTGCGGTTTGATCGCAGTATCGCGTGGTGCTGTGCGCATCATCGACCCGGATGGATTGAGCCGCATTGCCCGTTGGGAGCGTTAAGCGTGCGTTCTGTCTTTCAAATGACAGATATCTGCCGCAGACTGGCTTAAGCCGACATGGCCATCAGGAGTTTGACTATGCCCTCGAGGTCGCTCTTATTGTCATTATCCTTGCTGGTGGCGTCGCCTTCTGTTGCGCAACAAGGCGGCGCGCTCATTTCCGCTGATCCGGTTGTCGAAACGCCCGCCGGAATGCAGGCGTGGAAAATCCGCTACTGGACCACGACCGATCGTGGCACGCCACAACAAGTCACCGGCATGGTCGTGGCCCCGCGTGAAGCGATGCCAGCCGCACCGCGGCGGGTGATCGCGTGGACGCATGGCACATCGGGAACCGCCGAAGGATGCGCGCCATCGCTTATGACGCGCTTTTTCGAACTGACCCCGGCAATCGAGGCCGTGCGCCAAGGCTATGTCGTCGTCGCCCCCGATTATCCCGGCCTCGGCAGTCCGGGGCCGCACCCGTATCTTGTCGGGACGGTGACCGGGCGGGCGACGCTCGATGCGGTTCGGGCGGCGCAGCAAATTTCAGGCGCGGCAGCGGGAAACCGCTTCGTGGTCTGGGGCGAAAGCCAGGGCGGGCATGCCGCGTTGTGGACAGGGCAGATGGCGCGCGCAGATGGCGCAGGACTGACGCTGTTGGGCGTGGCCGCCGGTGCCCCGCCAACCGATCTTGCCGCCAATTTCCGCCAGGCGAGCGATCCCAGCGCCAAGGCGTTCCTGACCGCGCTCACCGCGACAAGCTGGTCGCAATATTACCGCGTCCCGCTGGTCATCGGGCGGCGCACCACGCCCGGTATCATGACGCGGATGGCAAAAA
>JANOQL010000025.1:0-3208 GCA_031414835.1 Sphingomonadales bacterium
TCCATCGGCGCGCAGTCCGAAGCGGTCGATGGCGACGAAATCGACACCGTAGGCCGTGCCATGAAATGCGCGGTGGGCGGGGATCGACTGGTCGAGCGCGTCGGCGTGCGCGTTCACAACCGTTGTCGCGCCGCCGTTGACGACGAGATAACGCCCTGTGCCGAGCGGCGACGCAAGATCGATCGACGCGCCGGCGGGACGTTGCGCGCCCAGATCGGCCAACCGTATCTGGTCGGCGGCGAATAACGCAAATGCGACAAAGCCTGTCAGGACGAACCAGGCGGCGATACTGCGGGGCCAGACGGTCACCGGCGATCGTCGACGCAGCGCGATGACGACCGCTACGATCAGCAGGAGGCCAAACGCCCATGGCCCCCAATATGGTGGCACCAGCAAAATCCCCCCAAGCAAGAGCGCGATGAGGCCAAGGCCGGTCGCAGCCGCCTGCGTACAGAAGCCGACCACGCTGCGCTGCGGCACGACCGCGATCCACGCGATCAGCGCTATGGGAAGGATCAGTTGCAAAATGTAGAGAATAAGCATCTCGCGAGCGCTAAGATATCGAGATGCTGGCGACGCGGCGCGGCGAATAAGGCAGAAGTGGCCCATGGCCAAATCGCATCACGATGTCTGGACGGCGACTAGGCATCCCGACGAGTGCGGAGAGTTGGGGGCGCAAAGCCGGTACTTCGACCGGCTGGTTTACGAACGCGTGCTTGAGGCCCAGTGCGGTCGCCTGCAAGGCGAAGCGCTGGCACGAGCGGCCGACTTGAACCCATTGTTCGCGGTCATCCATCGCCCCTACAAAAACGGCTAATCCCGAAGATGATCGCAATTGCCGAGCGTATTTCTCACTCTCTGATTTGGCCGTCAGGAACAGGTCCAACGCACGTGGACCGAGCCACGACGGCAGGGTCGGACTGCCACTTGCGGCACTGTAAAGACCATCACCGGCTGCGGCGGCCTGGCGGGGATTGAAACGTAACCAGGATTTCAGCTCGCGCATGAACGCTGCGTCGGCCATCTGAGTATCGTTTCCCGACACGATCAGGTCGCGCACGCGGTTTATCTGTGGTCGGTCGGTCATCAGGATGAGATCGACCCCCGGCATGATGGCAACCGCAGAAAGCGTTCGCAGATCGGCCACACTGACCGGACGGCCATCATAGTCTGCGCGCGTCGATTGACGCTGAGGGATGGCATCGAACAATGCGTTGGCGTCGGGCGGTCCGGCAGCAAAGTCGAACGCGATCGAGCCTTTGGCTGTAGTGTCGAACGCGAGTGTGCCGGGACGGCCACGCGCTGCTGATGCCAACGCCAGATTCTCGGCAGCGCAGCCTAAGCTAATGAACAGATGATGGTCATCGGGATCGACGACCGGCGTGCGGCGCGTGAAGTCGGGCAGGATTTCGATCCGCTGCGCACTCGCCTTGAACAACCAAGGCTGCGCGTTGTGACCGTTCGGCGCAAGTGTTGCATACCGGATGAGATCGCGCGTTGCTGCTTGCTCCGGAAGCGGTGTCCGCGTTGCCGCCAATGCCGCGTCATAATCAGCCGCAGTGCCCATTTGCTCGCTAGAAACAACGGCTGCTCCCACCGCTACAGCCGCAAACGCGCCGCCGCCGATCAAGACGTCGCGGCGTTTCACGCGACTTCGCCCAGCGGCTGGCGGTCGATGCTCATCAGTCTGGCGCAAGTGGCATCGGCGAACTCTTTGACGCGGAAAAGCTCTTCGCGCGCAGTCCGATCATCCATGCCCTCGACGACGTTGCAGACATGGAGATGACCGGTCGATGCCAATGAAAACGCGTTAGCAAGATAGGTGTCGAATACGGTCTTGAGCGACCGCCATGCACCCTGCTCGTCGAGCCACTGGATACTGTTGCCCGACGTAGTGATGCTGACCAGATGTTTGCCAGCGACAGCTGGACCTTCGCCTGCCTCGCGCATCTGACGATGGCCGAAGCCTGCGCCCATGACACGCTCGACATAACCCTTCATCATGGCAGGCGGCGTGCCGAACCAGATCGGGTAAACAAAGACGATGACATCGGCGCTGTCGAGAGCGGCCAGTTCGGCAGCAACGTCGTCAGACGGCTCAAAGACGTGTGAGCTAGGCGGCTCGATTGCCCTCAAGACCGGGTCGAACCCTAGACCATAGAGGTCGCGAATGTTGCAGGTTCGATGCCGGGCGCGGACGGCGTCGCAATAGGTCCGGGCAATCGTCGCATTGAAGCTTTGCGGGTCGGGGTGGCAAAGGATCACCGCATGTTCTGCGTCACTGACATCGTGGTAATTTGAAGGGTGGCTCATAGTTTGCGGTCCTCGGACTGACGTTTTCACGTAATACCAACCGGTCTGTTGAAGCTGCATCCGCATTACCCCTTAGTTACGCGCTATCCGCTGCCGCCTAATCGAGGCCCAGGTTGATGGAGGTGGTGATGAAATCGATTCTTTTGCACGTGAACGACGACGCCGGTCAGGAAGCCCGGCTGTTTGCCGCGTTGGCGATCGTGCGCCAGCATGGCGCGCGGCTGACGTGCATTCAGGTGACGCCGATCTCCGACTTTGTCGTGACCGATCCGTTCGGCGGCATGTACGAATTCAAAACTCTGTTCGAAACCCTCGCGCAGCAGGCCGAGGAAGCGCGGACGCGCATCGAAGCGCGTTTTGCGGTCGAGGGCGTCGATTGGGAATGGTCGACCCATAATGGCAATGTCGCTGGAACGATCGTGCAGAGGTCGCAGCTGTCCGATCTGATCGTGCTGAGCCAAGCCGATAGTGCCGGTGGCGTGGGATCGCATCCTGTGTCGCTCGTCGCCGACGTGACCGTCCATGCGCGCACCCCAGTGCTTGCCCTTCCCATCACGGGACCGGCTTTCGATCCAAGCGGCGTGGCGGTCATCGCGTGGAACGGCTCACCTGAGGCAGCGCATGCCGTGCGCGCCGCGCTGCCGATGCTGAAAATGGCAGCAGGGGTGCACATCGTTTCATTCGACGAAGATATGAAATTTCCGCTCGACGATGTCCGGCGGTATCTTAACGCTCACGGGGTGGAGGCTGTAACCACCGAGCACCGCCTCGATGGACGAACCGTCGGCGAGTCCATTTCCATCGCCGCAGCGGAGCGCAAAGCAGCCTATATCGTCATGGGTGCCTATGGCCATTCGCGCTTCCGCGAGGCCGTTCTTGGCGGCGTGTCGCGCCA
>JANOQL010000026.1:0-4943 GCA_031414835.1 Sphingomonadales bacterium
GTGTCAGGAGATTGATTTGGGCAGTGCACATGGTCTTCAATACTGGACATCGACGCGCTTTTCGGCTTTCGCCCATCCCATGGCAGATCAAATCAAACGCCCCGCTGGCGACGCCAGCATAAAAAGAGTCGTCCTCGCATATTCGGGCGGGCTCGATACCAGCGTCATCATGAAATGGCTTCAGCAGACCTATGGCTGCGAGGTCGTGACCTTCACCGCCGATCTCGGGCAGGGTGAGGAGATCGAGCCAGCGCGGGCGAAGGCGCGGCTCGCTGGCGTCAAGGAAGAGCATATCTTCATCGAGGATGTCCGCGAGGAATTCGTCGCCGACTATGTGTTCCCGATGATGCGCGCCAATGCGCTGTATGAGGGGCTGTATCTGCTCGGCACGTCGATTGCGCGGCCGCTGATTGCCAAGAAGCAGATCGAGATTGCCGCCAAGGTCGGCGCCGATGCGGTGGCGCATGGGGCGACGGGCAAGGGCAATGATCAGGTGCGGTTCGAGCTGGGCTATTACGCGCTGAACCCCGATATCCGCGTGATCGCGCCGTGGCGCGAATGGGATCTGCACAGCCGCACTGCGCTGATCGAGTTTGCCGAACAGCACCAGATTCAGGTGCCAAAAGACAAGCGCGGTGAAAGCCCGTTTTCGACCGACGCCAATCTGCTTCATGTGTCGTCCGAAGGCAAAGTGCTCGAGGATCCGTGGGAAGACGTGCCCGAGTACGTCTATTCGCGCACCGATCACCCCGAGGACGCGCCCGATGTGCCCGAGGTGATCACAGTCGATTTCGAACGCGGCGACGCAGTCGCGGTCAATGGCGAGGGGCTGTCGCCTGCGTCATTGCTGGCGAAACTTAACGAGATGGGGAAGCGCCACGGGATTGGGCGGCTCGATCTGGTCGAAAACCGCTTTGTCGGCATGAAATCGCGCGGGATGTATGAAACACCCGGCGGCACGATCCTCCATCTGGCGCATCGCGGGATCGAACAGCTTACGCTCGACCGGGGGGCAGCGCACCTCAAAGACAAGTTGATGCCCGAATATGCCGAACTGATTTACAACGGTTTCTGGTTTTCGCCCGAACGCGAAATGTTGCAGGCCGCTATCGATCATTCGCAGACGCATGTTTCGGGCACGGTCCGGCTCAAACTCTACAAGGGCGCGTGCCACATCACCGGGCGGAAATCGCCCAATTCGCTGTATTCGGAACGGATGGTGACGTTCGAGGATGATGCCGGTGCCTATGATCAGCGCGATGCGGCGGGCTTTATCAAGTTGAACGCGCTGCGGCTGCGGCTGCTCGGTCGGCGCGGGCTGGGCTAAGACATGGAAGCTGGGGCGGCATGGTGGAATGACCGGCGCGTCCTGATCGCGGTGTCGCTCGCGATGGCGATCCCGCTGATCTGGCCGACGATCCCGCCGCTCGTTGATCTGCCGGGGCATATGGGGCGCTATGTCGTCCAGCTTGACGGCGGTGCATCGCCGCTGCTGCGTGAATGGTTCGGCTTCAAATGGGCGCTGATCGGCAATCTGGGCGTCGACCTGCTCGTTGAGGTGTTCGGGCCGGTGTTCGGGATCGAACCTACCGTCAAAGCCATCGTGATGGTGATCCCGGTGCTGACCGCGGGCGGGCTGCTGTGGATCGCGCGCGAAGTGCATGGATCAGTGCCGCCGACGGCGTTCCTTGCCCTGCCGCTCGCGTATGCGCACCCGTTTCACTTCGGCTTTATCAACTTCGCGCTGGCGATGGCGCTGGCGCTGGTTGCCTTCGCACTGTGGCTACGGCTCGCGCGGAAAGGGCATTTCCGCCTCCGCGCGGTTCTGTTCGTGCCGATCGGGCTGCTGCTGTGGGTGTGCCATACCTTCGGCTGGGCCGCGCTCGGCGCGATGGCATTTTCGGCAGAAGCAGTGCGCCAGCATGACAGGACCGGTGGCTGGTTCAGGCCATTTGTGAACGCCGCGATCCAGTGTTTGTCGCTGTTTCCGCCAGTCTTGCTGATGATCGCGTGGCGGACAGGGGGAGTGAGTGGTGAGACTGGCGACTGGTTCAACTGGAGCGCCAAGGCAGTCTGGCTCGAAATGATCCTGCGCGATCGGTGGCAATGGTTCGATCTGGCATCGCTGCTGTTTCTGATCGGCGCGCTGCTTTATGCCAATCGCAGCACCAAGCTCGAATTTTCCCGGCATCTTGGCGCGACCGCGCTCCTGCTGGCGGCAGTGTTCATCCTGCTCCCGCGGATCGTGTTCGGATCGGCCTACGCCGATATGCGGCTTGCCCCGTTCATGCTCGCGATTGCGTTGATTGCAATCCGGCCGAAACCGGGGATTTCGGTGGCCGCGCTCGCGCCAATTGCGTTGATCGCGCTCGCGTTCGTAACGGTGCGCACAGGGGCGACGACTGCCAGCTTTGTGCTCCATCACCAACGGCATAGCGCCGCGCTCGCCGCGCTCGACCGGCTGCCGCGCAATGCCCGGCTGGTCAGCTTTGTCGGGCGCGGTTGCGGACTGCCATGGCACACCAACCGGATGGAGCATTTGCCCGCACTCGCGCTGGTGCGGCGTGGTGCCTATACCAACGATCAATGGAATATGGCAGGCGCACAACTGATGACGATCCGCAAACGCGACGCAAAGGGGTTCGCGCACGATCCATCGCAGATCGTGAGCAAGGACCGGTGCTTCGGCGAAATCTGGCGCACCGGCAGTCAGGCGCTCGACCGCTTTCCGCGGGGCACGTTCGACTACGTCTGGTTGATCGATCCGCCAGCAGGAACGCGTGTTCCTGCCGATCTGGTCGCAGTCTGGACCAATGGTGAAGACGCGCTTTACCGGATCGCAACGCCTGCCAGGCTAAAGCAAACAGCACCATGACTGTAGCACTCAGCCTTTCGATCGTGATCCCGTGTTACAACGAGGAGGCGTGCCTTCCCGAACTGCACCGGCGGGTATCGGCGGCAGCGCGCGGCGTCGCGGGCGAAAGCCACGAGATCGTCTTGATCAACGATGGATCGCGCGATGCCAGCTGGGACATCATGCAGCAACTCGCGGCAACCGATCCGCATCTTGTCTGCATCAATCTGTCGCGCAATCACGGGCATCAGCTGGCGCTGACGGCAGGACTCGATCTGTGCGCGGGTGAGACGATCCTGATTATTGATGCGGATTTGCAGGATCCGCCCGAACTGGTCGGCCCCATGATCGAAGCCATGAAGGCGGACAAGGCCGATGTGATCTACGGCGTCCGGCGGCAACGGGCGGGAGAGACGGCATTCAAAAAGGCCACCGCGTCGGTGTTTTACCGGCTGCTGTCGCGGTTGACCGATATCGATATTCCCTTGGACGCTGGCGATTTTCGGCTGATGAGCAGGCGCTCGCTCGATACGCTGCTGGCGATGCCCGAACAGGCGCGGTTCGTGCGCGGAATGGTCGCTTGGATCGGCTTTACTCAGCGGCCGTTTTTGTATGACCGCGCCGAACGCTATGACGGCGATACCAAATATCCGCTGTCGAAGATGATCCGTTTCGCGCTCGATGCGGTGACCGGATTTTCGACCGCGCCACTGCGCTTTGCGAGCCATGCCGGGCTGTGGCTGGTCGCGGCGTCGTTTGCGATCCTTGCCTATATCCTGTTCGGCTGGATGACCGGCGATACTGTCGAGGGCTGGACATCGATCATGCTGATTGTCGTGATGCTTGGCGCAGGGCAGATGTTCGTGCTCGGCATGATTGGCGAATATCTGGGGCGGCTCTACGTCGAATCGAAGCGCCGCCCGCTGTATATCGTTGCTGACGTTGCAGGCTCACCGCGCCCGCCGCACCGGCTGGGGCATGTTGCGGCTCAGGCGTTGGATGCCGACAAATCCTCCCCTTCTTGAAGGGGAGGTGGCCCGCGCAGCGGGTCGGAGGGGTTGGTTGCCGCGAGACCCTGACCCCTCCGTCAGCCACCGCTTTGCGCTGTCTGCCACCTCCCCTTTGAAAAGGGGAGGATTAACGCTCCGAGATAATTGCCGCGAGCGAAACCCCCGGCGTCAAGGGCAACCGCCCGAGCACGTGACGCTCTAGCCCGAAAATGACTTCGAATGCAGAATTGAGTGCAGGCGGAGGCAACGCATCGTCGCTACCTTCGCGTCTGCGTAATTTGCCCCACATCCGGTCGGCCACCGCGAGCGGGAAGAGCAAGGAATTGAACCAGCCGATAAATTCGAGCTGCAATCCCGCATCGGCGACGGCCTGACGCAGCGTTGCCTTTGTGTAACGCCGGTGATGATGGTTTGCGACATCGTGCGCGCTCCACAGGAACGGAAAGGCGGGCACGGTCACAAGGATGCGTCCCCCGGGTGCCAGACACCGCGCCAGCCCCTGAAGCGCGCCGCGATCATCCTCGACATGTTCGACCACATCGAGTGCGGTGACAAGATTATACGCACCAGTTTCCAAACCATCGAGTGCGGGCAGGCGAGAATCGATCACTGCTTTGCCGAACCGCTTTTCGGCAACGCCGCGCGCCGCCGCATCGAGTTCGACAGCGTCGACTGTCCCGAAACTGCCGAGCATTCCGAGATTATGGCCGGTTCCGCACCCCACCTCGAGCACGCGGCCTCCGGGGGCAGGCGCTATCCGCCGCGCAATCAGATCATACAGCACATCGCGTCGCGCGCGATACCACCAGTGCCGGGTATCGAGTTCGGCCATTCGGTCATAAATAATACGGTCCAAGGCCCAGCCCCTATCTGAACACCCACACGCGATTGAGCGTGAAGGTCAGCAATGGTGTAACGAAGATGATCGGGATCACCGGCCACCACGTCGGCCCGCCCATCCGATAGACAAGCAGCCAGACGAAAAACTGGTTCGACAGAAACCCCAGCGTGTTGACGGTGAAGAACCGCACGGTGCGAACCGGCGCGTTATCGCGGCTGCCATGCCCGGCAAAGCTGAA
>JANOQL010000027.1:0-2616 GCA_031414835.1 Sphingomonadales bacterium
TTTCATGCGCGATGGCATTTATCGTGCTTTCCGGATCAGGGACAACATCGTGCGACAAATATCCTACATAGTCCTCATCTGGCGCAAATTTCGGAGTTTCCAAATAGGCAAGAAGCTGGGATTTCTGGGCTTCACTGAGAGCGACAGCGCTATCAGTCATTGCTACTCCGGAAATGCTCGAGACGAACGCCAGAATGATCGCACATACGATAAATACCATCCGCGATTTCAAAACAGCGACATCGCCGCAGCATTGCTTGTCACTGCAAGCAACGGGATCAGCAAATATCCACCAACCAGCACCACCGACGAGACAAGGATCACGCTCGCCTCGACATAGCTCTGCACCGGGCGCAGCGGCGCGGCAGGGGCATCGAAGTAGATCGTCTTGATCACGCGGAGGTAATAATAGGCCCCGATCACCGATGCCGCTATCCCGATGGCCGCCAGCGGCAATAAATTCGCCGCGACCGCCGCCTGAAACACGAGGAACTTAGCCCAGAATCCGAACAGCGGCGGAATGCCCGCAAGGCTGAACATCAGGATCGCGAACGCAGCCGCCAGCGGCTTGTTGGTCTGCGACAGCCCTGACAGGCTGGCGATCTCCTCGATATGCTTGCCATCGGCATCGCGCATCTGGAGGACGCAGGCGAACGATCCGAGCGTCATCACCAGATAGATCGCGATGTAGGACAGGATCGCCGCAACGCCCTGCGCGGTTCCAGCTGCCAGCCCGATCAGCGCAAAGCCGATATTGTTGATCGACGAATAGGCGAGCAGCCGCTTGATATTGGTCTGCCCGATCGCGCCCACCGCGCCGAGCACGATCGAGGCAAGCGCCATAAAAATCAGGATTTGCTGCCACGACGATGTGGCTGGGCCCATCGCGGTCACGCTGATCCGCACCAGCATCGCGACGCCCGCTGCCTTGGTTGCGGTCGCAAAGAAGGCAGTGACCGGCGTCGGCGCGCCTTCATAGACGTCGGGGGTCCACATGTGGAACGGCACGGCGGCGATCTTAAACGCGATGCCTGACATGACGAACACCAGCCCGAACAATTCACCAGTGCTGACGCCATCGGCCATAGCGTTAGCGATTCCTGTGAATCCGGTCGTCCCCGAAAAGCCATAGAGCAACGACATGCCGTACAGCAGAATGCCGCTCGCGAGTGCGCCGAGGACGAAATACTTAAGCCCCGCCTCGGCTGCACGATCATCGTTTCGGCTGATGCTCGCAAGAATATACGCGGCAAGGCTGTTAAGTTCGAGCCCGATATAGAGCGTCAAAAGGTCGGTCGCCGACGCCATTATCCCCATGCCCGCGCACGCGAACAGCGCGAGGACCGGATATTCGGTGCGGAACACATCCTCCTGCCCGAACCAGCGCGGCGCGAGCAGCAGCGACACAGCGCCAGCACCGAAGATCAGCACTTTGGCGAAACCCGAAAACGCATCGGACGTGTAAAGCCCGCCAAATGCCATCCCTTGAGCGCCGGTGGCCAGAATCGCTGCCGTGATCAGCAATCCAACCGCCGCCAGCGTTGCCGCGCGTGCATATTTGTCTCCGCCCCATGCGGCGACAAGCATGAGCGCAATTGCGCCACCCGCGAGCAGCAGTTCAGGAAGCGTGAGCGCGAGTGATTGGCCGGTGGTCATTGATGCTCCCCATGCGCAGCCTTGGCGACCTTGGCGACAGGCTTCCCCATCACCAGCCTGGCATCGCTCAGAGGGGCGGCCTGCGCCGTCCGCGCGAGGATCACGCCGACATCGGCGCGCATCGGGGCCATGAAGCTTTCAGGATACACCCCCATCCAGATCGTCGCGGCGGCAATCGGCCCAAGCGTCAGCCATTCGCGCAACGACAGATCGGGCATCGCAGCCGCATCGGCATTCTTCGATTCGCCGAACGCCAGCCGCCGATAGAGCCACAGCATGTAAGCCGCCCCAAGAATGATCCCCGTCGTCGCGACTGCCGCGACCCAGCTGTTCGCCTGATACGCGCCCATCAGCGCGAGAAATTCGCCGACGAAATTGGCGAGGCCCGGCAACCCCACGCTCGCCATCGTGAACAGCATGAAAAACAGCGCATACCACGGCATATTGTTCGATAGCCCGCCGTAACGGTCGATCTCGCGCGTGTGCAGCCGGTCGTAAATCACCCCAACGCACAGGAATAGCGCGCCCGACACCAACCCGTGCGCAAGCATCACGACGAGTGCACCCTCGATCCCCTGCCGGTTGAAGGTGAACAGCCCGATCGTCACGAACGCCATGTGCGCGACGCTCGAATAGGCGATCAGTTTCTTCATGTCGTTCTGCACCAGCGCGACAAGGCTCGTGTAGACCACCGCGACCATCGACAGCCCCCACACGATCCAGACAAGTTGCGCGCTCGCTTCTGGAAACATCGGCAGCGAAAAGCGGATAAAGCCGTATCCGCCCATTTTGAGCAGCACACCCGCGAGGATCACAGAGCCTGCGGTCGGCGCCTGCACATGCGCATCGGGCAGCCAGGTGTGGACCGGCCACATCGGCATCTTGACCGCAAACGAGGCGAAAAATGCCAGCCACAGCCATGTTTGCGCCTCGGGCGGGAAGGGATATTCCATCAGCGTC
>JANOQL010000028.1:0-5597 GCA_031414835.1 Sphingomonadales bacterium
GCGGCGTCTTCATCGCCTTTCACCAGATCGTTGAACATCGCATAATGGCTGTTCATGTGGCTGCCGAGGTTCATTGTCAGAAACCCGGTGAGCTGCAAGAATCCCGGATACACCTTGCGACCTGCCCCTGGATATTGCGCCGGCACCGTCTGGATCGCATATTGCTGAAACCAGGCGTGCGGGCGTTCGGTGGCGACATCGTTGACGCTGGTCGGCGCTTCACGCGTATCGATCGGGCCGCCCATCATCGTCAGCGTTTTGGGGCGGCAAGGGTCTTTTTCCGCCGCCATCAGGCACGCCAGCGCATAGCACGGCACCGACGGCTGGCACACCGCCAGCATGTGCGCACCGGGGCCGATGTGCGTGAGGAATGCGCGCAGATAATCGATATAGTCATCAAGATCGAAATGCCCGTCGGCCAGCGGCACTTGCCGCGCATCGCGCCAATCAGTGATATACACATCATGGCTGTGCAACATCCGTTCGACGGTGCCACGCAGCAGCGTTGCATAATGGCCTGACATCGGTGCCACGATCAGCAGCTTTGGCCCGCCGTTAACGCCTTCGCGAACAAAGCGCTTCAATTGCCCGAACGGCATCTGCGCCACAATCTCTTCGCGCACCGAAACGGTTTTCCCGTCAACCTCAGTGGAATGCAGGCCGAAAGCCGGCTTGCCGCGTGTCTCGCTCGCGTGCGCGAACACTTCGAGCGCCGACGCCATCACCGATCCGCCCATATACGACATCGGGTTGGCTGGACTTTCGAGCCATTGCGCCTGCATTTTTGCCATCGCGCCCGCACCTGCGAGCCAATGACGCTGCCATTCATAGGCTGTGTAAAGCATGAAATTCCCTTCCGCGTGTGTCGAAACTGCCCCAATCGGGCAAATGTTGCAATGCACAATCGACGCTCGGCGCTTGAGGACCGCACCCGCCGCTGCTACGCGCGCCTCATGGCAGACGCAGACAGCGGCGCGGGGGCGCGCAAAATCGGCAATCTTCGGATGGTCTGGGATTTCGCCGCGCGGTATCCGGGGCGGATTGGTGCCGCGATTGCGTCGCTTTCGGTTGCCGCTGCAGCAACGCTGGCAATCCCCAACAGTTTCCGGCTGATTATCGATCGCGGATTTTCAAACAATGGCGGCGATATCGATCGCTGGTTCCAGTATTTGCTTGGGGTTGTGGTCGTGCTGGCGATTGCGACCGCAAGCCGATTTTACTTTGTGTCGTGGATGGGAGAACGCGTCGTTGCGGATTTGCGCGCGGCAGTTCTCGACAATCTGCTGCGGCTTTCGCCGAGTTACTTCGAGGAAAATCGTCCCGCCGAAGTCGCATCGCGGCTGACCGCCGATACGACGCTGATCGAACAGGTGGTGGGAACGACACTTTCGGTGGCGCTGCGCAATTTCGTTCTGGCAATCGGCGGAATGATCTATCTCTTCACGCTTTCGCCCAAGCTCGCGGCGATGCTGCTGCTCGGCATCCCGCTGATCCTTGGCCCCATATTGTTCATCGGTCGGCGCCTGCGCGAGATGTCAGCCAAGAGCCAGGACCGGATTGCCGACGTCGGCGTGATCATCGTCGAAACGCTCGCGGCGATGAAAATCGTTCAGGCGTTCGGGCAGGAATCGCGTGAAGGCAACCGCTTTCGCAGCGCGGTCGAATCGGCGTTCGGGACGGCGCGGCGAAGGATCGTCATCCGGGCGATGCTGACTGCGGTGCTGATTTTCATCATGTTTACGGCGGTCACGCTCGTGCTGTGGCAAGGCGCAGTCGATGTGCAGGACGGCAGGATGACAGGCGGTGCGATTGCGGCATTCGTGATCACTGGCGGGCTGGTTGCCGGGTCGTTCGGCGCCCTTGCAGAGGTTTATGGCGATTTGCTGCGCGGATCGGGCGCGGCACAACGGCTGGCGCAATTGCTGGCCGAACAGCCGGGGATCGCGGCACCGGCCAAGCCAATTGCACTGCCGATTCCGCCGGTTGGACGTGTGGAGTTCGATCATGTCGAGTTCCGCTACCCCACCCGGCCCGAAGTCAGCGCGCTCAATGATTTCACGCTCACGATCGATCCGGGGGAGACTGTTGCTGTTGTCGGGCGGTCGGGCGCTGGAAAGACGACGTTGTTTCAGCTGCTACAACGCTTCTACGATCCCGGATCGGGCACGATCCGCGTCGATGGCGTCGCGCTTCCCGATGCCGATCCTGCGGCGATCCGCGAACGGATATCGATGGTGCCACAAGAAACGGTGATCTTTGCCGCCAGCGCACGCGACAATCTGCGTTACGGACGTTGGGATGCCGACGATGCGTCGCTTTGGGCCGCAGCCGAAACCGCCAATGCGGCTGAGTTTCTGCGCGGGCTTCCCGACGGACTGGACACATTTCTTGGCGAGGCCGGCGCACGGCTATCGGGCGGGCAGCGCCAGCGCGTGGCGATTGCCCGCGCTGTCCTGCGCGATTCGCCGATCCTTCTTCTTGATGAGGCGACCTCCGCCCTTGATGCCGAAAGCGAGCGGTTGGTGCAGGACGCGCTCGACAGGTTGATGGCCAACCGCACGACCATCGTCATCGCGCACCGTCTTGCCACCGTGCGTGCGGCAGACCGGATCATCGTGATGAACGAAGGCCGGATCGTCGAACAGGGAACGCATGACACGCTGTCGCGCCAGGGCGGGCTATATGCCCAGCTCGCGCGGATGCAGTTCGAAGGGCTTGCCGCCTAAAACCCAGCCCCGGCAGGACGCACCGGCCCGAGTCCACTGGCATCGCTCGCGTCGAACATTGCGCGCACCAGTTCGCGTTCGGCAGGCGTGATGTGCGGATTCCATACGTCGAAGATCAGCACCGCGCGAAGCTCGTCGCTGTCGTTCCACGCCTCATGTTCGATGGTATCGTCGAACATGAACGCCCTGCCCTCTTCCCACGCCCTCGTTTCGCCGCCGACGCGAAAGCCACACCCTGTCGGTACGATCAGCGGCAGATGCACAATGGCGCGCATGTTCGACACGCCGGTGTGCGGCGGAATCCGGGTCTTCGGGTTAAGCAGCGAGAAGAAGATCGTCGGCCCGCGTCCCCGAGGATCGAAGCGATCGATGGTATCGAGCGCGGACAGCGTGGCAGGACATCTGGCAGCAAGTGCGGCATCGCGGCGCCCATATTCTTCCAAGAACATCGCCCCCCAATCGAGGCTGTGATCGAGCGGCGTCCATTTGCTGTCGGGTGTGCCAGCGTCCATGGCCACATAGGGCCGAAGCGGCGCATCGCCCGAATTGTCCAGGTTCCGAAACTCCTCTCGGATCGCATCGACGTGCGTTTCGAGTGTAGCGGCCCAAGGAAACAGCGCTTCATCGAAAAACTCGTCAGCAGGCAGAAACGGAAAGGCAACTCCGTGGCATTCGTTGGTGTAGATGCGGCGACGGCCTAGCATTGCGTCGAGACAGGTATCGAAGCGCCGCCGTTCGGCTGCAGGCACCTGATCGCGTGCCGCAGCAATCCGTGCCTCGATTGCACGCCCCAGCGCAGCGGCGTGGCGTTCGACATAGGCCCGGCCATGCGAAACGCGCTCGACCAAAGTAGGCGGCAAATCCTCGCTTTGCGACGCCAGCGCCACAATGGCGCTCCACGCCTCGGCAGCAGCGCCAGCCTCGCCTTCGCGCTCGTGAAGCTCGGCCTTGCGCAGCCGCGCCATGAAGTGTCGCTGATCGATGGCAAGCGCGGCATCGAGCGCAGACCGTTCGCCCACGACGTCACCCATCTCGCGCGATGCCCGCGCTGCGTTGATCCACAGCGCTGGTTCACGCCCATCGGCATGGGCCGCACGGCGAAAATGATCAGCGGCTTCGACGTAGCATCCGGCGGCCAGCGCAACCATCCCAAGGCCGTTATGGGCATGCGGCTGTTCAGGATCGCGCGACAACGCGGCGCGATAGGCGCGCGACGCTTCGGCAGTATCGCCATTCTGGCTGGCAGCGCGCGCATCGCGCAACAGCCGTTCGATTTCCCCGTCGCTCATCCCCAAGCTCCTGTAACAGCGATGCCCTGTGCGCTCGACTTGCGCAAGGGCACAAGCCGAGCCAGAATGGGCAATGCCATCCAAGACTGCCCTGATCGCCGCAGACCCCTATTGGTTTCCATACCGGTTCGAAGAGGCCGGAGACAAGATCCACTTCCGATATCTCACCCGCGACGATCACAGGCGTGTGACCTTTCTGACCGACGAGTATCTCGGCGCCGGAGACGATGTTTTTGTGATGCGACGCGGAGAGGCCATTGGTTTGGCAAGCCCCACTGGCCCGGTGCATTTCATCTTCCATTCGGCCTTTTGCTGTTCAACGTTGCTCACGCGAGCGTTCGACATTCCGGGCGTATCGATGGGGCTGAAGGAACCGTGGATCCTCAACGACATCGCTGGCTGGCGGATGAGGGGTGCGCCCGGAGCGCGCGTGGCAGAGGCGCTAGACCAAGGGCTCGCACTGATGGCGCGGCCGATGGCGCCGGACGAAGCGAGCATCGTCAAGCCATCGAACATCGTGAACGGACTTGCGCCAGCGATAATGCAGCTTCGACCTGAAGCTTGCGCGCTGTTGCTCTACGCGCCGTTGCCCGTCTTCCTCAAATCGATTGCCAAAAAGGGATTGGATGGGCGGTTGTGGGTTCGCGATCTGCTGATCAAGCAGATCAAGGAGGGCTATGTCGATCTTGGCTTTGGCGAATGGGACTATTTGGGGCTGACCGATCTGCAAGCCACCGCCGTGGGGTGGCTGGCACAGCAGGCGGGATTTGCCCGGTTGGCCACACAATTCCCTGACAGGGTGCGGACACTCGATAGCGAGACTTTGCTGGCCCGACCCCGCGATGCAGTTGCTGCGGTTGCCGAACTATATGGCCTGCCGCTCGATGCCATGGCGATTGACGCGATCGTTTCTGGCCCCACCTTTGCCCAAGACAGCAAGACAGGCGCTGCGTTTCATCTGGCGGACCGGGATGCCGGTTATGCAACAGCTGCGACTGCACATGCCGATGAGATCACGAAGGTGATGGTCTGGGCTGAAGCTGTTGCTCGCAATGCGGGTGTGGCCCTGATGGGGCCGCTGCCACTGATCGGATAGCTGGGAACCGCACAATTTCCCAAACCAACCTCACTCAGCGAAGCTGAACAGCGGCTCCGGCGCGGGAAATCGTTCTCGGCTGCACTCGAACTTATCCCTCGGCCTCGCTCGGGATGAGCGGAATTTCTGTTTCTATTGTATGATACGCGGTCGATGCAGTCGAAAAAAAGGGCGGACCCGAAGGCCCGCCCCAATTTTCGTCAAATGAAGGTCTGAACGATCAGAACTTCAGCTTTGCCGTGATGGCATAGGACCGGCCCAGCGCATCGTAGGTCGATGGGTAGGTGTTGCCGCTGTTGAAACCGGTTGTTCCGATTCCCGAGCCGACGAGCGGAGGATTCTTGTCAAGCAGGTTGTTAACGGTGCCTACTAACTCAAGGTTGTCGGTCACGCTGAAGCGGGTGGTGAAATCGAAATAATCATATGCCTTGATACGATTGAAATCGACGGACTTGCCAGCAAACTTCCCGGCTCCACCTGTCGGAA
>JANOQL010000029.1:0-8742 GCA_031414835.1 Sphingomonadales bacterium
ACCAAAGGCATCGACACGCTCGAGTCGATCGAGGCGCAAGACCATCACGAAGCGATCGAGATGGAGCGCGAGATGGGCTTTACGGCCTCGTCTTACCCCGGCGACGCGAGCCTGGTGCTGTTGCGGGCAACGCTTGGCCCGCGGTGACGCAATGATCGCCGGGTTTGGTTCAGGTCAGAGCCCGCGATGCTGATCCAATTGAGCCTGGCAACAGCGATGGTCGTCGCGACAATTCTCATCCACGGCGCGGGAATCACTGCGCTTGCGCGCGGAATGCAGCTCGAAATCGATGCAGCTGAGGCACATCACCATTTTTCGCTGAAACGCGCCTCAGCAATCCTCGTGATTGTGCTCGCGCTGTTCACGCTCCACGGGATCGAAATCTGGCTTTACGCGGCGGTCTATCTCGTGATCGGCGCGGTCCAGAACCTTGAAGCGGCGGTTTATTATTCGACGATCACCTATGCCAGCATCGGCTTCGGCGATTCCGAGATGGCGCGGCCCTGGCGGCTCGTCGGCGCGATCGAGGGAATCAACGGCGTCCTGCTACTCGGCTGGTCGACGGCGTTCTTCGTGACCGTCGTCGCGCGGTTGCCGAAATGACGGGGGGGCTCACGTCAGCCGAGGCATCGGCGCGCCTTGCGGCTGACGGACCGAACGAGCTGCCCAAGGCGGGTCGCCGCTCGGCACTCCGGATCGTCGGCGAAGTGCTGCGCGAGCCGATGCTCGCGCTGTTGATGGCTGGCGGCATCGCCTATCTGCTGCTCGGCGACGTGACCGAGGCGCTGATCCTGTTGGGGTTCGCGACTTTCTCCGTGGCCGTCACCGTCATCCAGGAAACGCGGACCGAACATGTGCTCGAAGCCTTGCGCGACCTGTCGGCACCGCGCGCACTCGTCATCCGCGACGGCGCGCGCGTGCGGATCGCCGGGCGCGAGGTCGTGCGCGGTGATTTACTCGTTATCGAGCAAGGCGACCGCATTGCCGCTGACGCGGTCCTGACCGACGCGACCGACCTGCAAGCCGATGAGTCGTTGCTGACGGGTGAGTCGCTCCCGGTGGGCAAGGTTGCCGGATCGGCAGATGCAGCGGCAGGCGATCATCGGCCGGGCGGCGACGATCAGCCCTTCATCTATTCGGGATCGCTCGTCGCGCGCGGCAGCGGGATGGCGCTGGTCATCGCAACGGGCGCATCGAGCGAGATTGGCAAGATCGGACAGTCGCTCGCCGCGCTCGACACCGAAGCGCCGCGCCTCCGCACCGAAACCGCACGTATCGTTCGCATGTGCGCCATCGGTGGCGGGCTGGTGGCAGGGTTGGTTGTGCTTCTCTACGGGCTGCTGCGCGGCGGCTGGATCGACGCGGTGCTGGCGGGAATCGCGATCGGCATGTCGTTGCTTCCCGAAGAATTTCCCGTCGTGCTGACGATATTCCTCGCCATGGGCGCGTGGCGGATCGGGCAAGCGGGCGTGCTGACAAGGCGCGCCGCCGCGATCGAAACGCTCGGCTCGGCGACCGTATTGTGCACCGACAAGACAGGCACGCTCACCGAAAACCGCATGGCCGTTGCCGAGTGCTGGGTTCCTTCAAATGCGCTGACCGAGGCGGACGTCGTCGAAACAGGCATCCTCGCCAGTGCCGCCGAACCGACCGACCCAATGGAGGTCGCGATTCACGCGGGTGGCAAACCCGGTCGGTCGCCGGAAGGGGTATTGGCGCACAGCTATGGTCTGCGACCCGATCTGCTCGCGATCACCAACATCTGGCAACGAGACGATGCGCTCACGGTTGCGGCAAAGGGCGCGCCCGAAACGATTGCCGAACTCTGTCGACTGGACCCCGCCGAACGTGGAACAATGATGGCAGCCGTCGACGCGATGGCGGCGCGCGGCATTCGGGTGCTCGGCGTTGCAAGCGCCGAAACGGATGGCGACAAGTGGCCCGAGACACCACGCGATTTTGCCTTCTCGCTTGTCGGACTCATTGGCCTTGCCGATCCGCTGCGCCCGAGCGTCAAAGCGGCCGTTGCCGAATGCCGGTCGGCGGGCATCCGCGTCGTCATGATCACCGGCGACTATGCGGCGACTGCGCGTGCCATTGCGTCGCAGGCGGGCATTGCCGACGGTGACGTGCTGACCGGCGAAGACCTTGCCGCGCTCGACGACACCCAGCTCGCCGAACGCCTGAAGACCGTGACCGTGTTTGCGCGGATCATGCCCGAACAGAAGCTGCGGATCGTCGAGGCGTTCAAGGCCGATGGCGAGATCGTCGCGATGACCGGCGACGGGGTCAACGACGCGCCGTCGCTCAAATCGGCGCATATCGGCATCGCGATGGGCAAGCGCGGGACCGATGTTGCGCGTGAGGCTTCGGCCATCGTCCTGCTCGACGACGATTTCGGATCGATCGTCACGGCCATCGCGCTCGGGCGGCGCATTTACGACAATATCCGCAAAGCGATGGCATTCATCTTCGCCGTGCACGTGCCTATCGCGGGGCTGGCGCTGCTACCGCTGGTGCTCGGCTTGCCGATCCTGTTCGGCCCAATTCACATCGCGCTGCTCGAAATGGTCATCGATCCGGTGTGTGCGCTGGTGTTCGAAGCCGAGCGCAAGGAAGCCGACATCATGAAGCGCCGTCCGCGCCCGCCGACCGAACCGCTGTTTTCGTGGCGCATGATCGCATGGAGCGTCTTCCAGGGCGGCGTCGCCCTTGCGCTGTTAGCTTCGACGTTTCTGATCGCGACCTACCGGGGCGTTCCCGAGAACGAAGTCCGCGCGCTGGCGTTCTTCGGGCTGGTCGCGTCAATCCTCGCGCTGATCCTCGTCAACCGGTCGTTCAGCACGTCGCTGCTTCAAGCCTTGGGGCGCGGCAACACGGCTTTGCGCTATGTCTTCGCCGCTGTCATTGCGATCTCGGCGCTGATTGCGTTGGTGCCGCAAATCCAGACGCTGTTGCGCTTTGGCAGCCTTCGGTGGCTCGATTTCGGCATTGCCGCCGCGATCGGTGCCGCGCTGTTTGTCATTCTCGAAATTCTGAAACCGTTGGCGAAGCGCTCGATCCTCGACGGTCCTGAGCAACGTTCGAGCATATCTGCGGTCGCTTTGGCATGACGCGTTATGACAAGCGCGTCCAAGCGCTCGCAATCGGGCTGGCGGCACTCGCAGGCTATGTCGACGCCATTGGCTTCATCGAGCTTGGCGGCTTTTTCGTCTCGTTCATGAGCGGCAATTCGACGCGGCTTGGAGTTGGACTGATTGAGCGGTCGCGCGATGCCGCTTTAGCTGGCGGGCTGATAACAATGTTTATCGCGGGCGTGATCATGGGATCACTTGTGGGTCGATTTGCCAAAGCGCAGCGCCGCCCCGCTGTGCTATTTCTAGTGGCCATCCTACTATTTAACGCGGCTTCGAGTGCTGTGGCTGGTGCAAGGGAAGTTGCAATCATGACGATGGCTATCGCCATGGGTGCGGAAAACTCGGTGTTCGAGCAAGGCGACGATGTCCACATTGGCTTGACCTACATGACCGGCACGCTCGTCAAATTTGGTCAACGGGTCGCCGCCGCACTAATGGGCGGTGACCGCTTTGCCTGGGCACCGTATATTCTTCTCTGGGTCGGCCTCGTTGTTGGCGCGGTCGTCGGCGCTGCGACCCACCAGTGGATCGGCCTTGCAAGCCTCTGGTTTGCAGCGGCCTTTGCTGCAACTTTCGCCATGATCGCACGGAGATTATGATGCCGCATCAAGACCATGATCGGATCGCGATCATCGGCGCGGGCCATGTCGGCAGCACGACGGCTTATGCATTGATGCTCCGCGCGCTGGTTCGCGAGATCGTTCTCATCGATAGCGATGCAGCACTCGCGGAAGCCGAAGCGATCGACATATCCGATGCCAATGCGCTCGCGCGCCCGGCGCGAATCTGGGCTGGCGACTATGGCGATGCGGCGACAGCCCGGCTTGCGGTCA
The DNA here is from genome assembly GCA_031414835.1 of Sphingomonadales bacterium. Lineage (GTDB taxonomy): Bacteria > Pseudomonadota > Alphaproteobacteria > Sphingomonadales > Sphingomonadaceae > Aquisediminimonas. Next base: position 3,971 of record JANOQL010000029.1, read on the forward strand.
TCACAGCAGGCGCGGCGACGCACGGCGACGAGAGTCGATTGTCCGTCGCCGGGCGCAGCGCCGTCATCGTCCGCACATGCGTGGAGCGATTGATGGCGGCAGGTTTCGACGGCATCCTGATCGTCGCGTCCAATCCGGTCGATGTCATGGCCAAGGTCGCGCTGGTGCAATCCGGCCTTCCTGCCGAACGTGTGATTGGGACAGGCACGTTGCTCGACTCTAGCCGCCTTCAACAGTCTCTCGCTGCTCGTCTCGACGTCGCGCCCAGATCAATTGAAGCGCTGGTGATCGGCGAGCATGGCGACAGTGAAGTCGCAGCATTCTCGACGGTCAGGATCGGCGGCCTTCCGCTTAATCACTTCACTCCCGACGATGCCCAGAACATTGTCGAGCTTGCCGATCTGGTCCGCACCGCCGGGTATCGAATTATTGAAGGCAAGGGCTACACCTCATTCGGCGTGGCGACCGCGATCGTGCGCATCTGCGAAGCGATCCTACGCGATGAGCGAAGCGCGCTCCCCATCTCAACGCTTTTGACCGGCGAATTCGGGCTGTCGGACGTATATCTAAGCCTGCCCTGCATCCTAGGGGCAAGCGGCATTGAGCGTGTTTTGCTTCCGGAGCTGACCGCCGATGAAGTCTCGGGGCTGCGCTTATCTGCCGAAGTGATCCGTCAGGTGCAGGTCAGCCTGAGTTCGGGTTAATCAGAACGCGCCGACCGCGCTCTCTTGCAACTGACCGTGGAGCCGTTCGACGTCCTCGTGTCGGCAAAGTTCGGCACCGGGCGACAGGACTGCCGCTGTGCCCGCAGCCACCCCGTAAGCCAATGCCGCATTGATCGATCGTCCCTGGACGAGTGCCAGAGTGAACGCTGCCAGAAAGCTGTCCCCTGCGCCGACTGCGCTCTGCGCTGCGACCGGTGGTGACGCGAGGCGCAAATGGGCCTTTGCGCTGACAACCAACGCACCGTCGCGTCCGCAGGTGAGTGCGACGATTTTTGCGTTCCCAGCTTCGATGAGGTCGCGTGCGGCTGCCACCTGCGTGTCAGTGTCGGGAAGCGGGCGACCAACAAGCGCCTCAAGTTCGCCAAGGCTCGGTTTTACCAGATAGACGCCCTTATCGAGCGAGGCGCGAAGCGCCGGTCCCGACGTATCGAGCATCACCTGCGCACGTTTGTTGACCGCGATGTCGATCGCCCGATGATACGCGTCAGCTGGGAGCCCGCGCGGCAAACTTCCACTTATGACAACATAGTCGAAATCGAGAGCGGCAAGGGCGGTCAAACACGCTGTCCATTCATGTTCCGTCGCTTCCGGTCCTTCCGGCACGAAGCGGAATTCCTGACCGCTCTCGCGCTCGAAAATGGTTTGGGAGATGCGGGTGTGTCCAGCGATCGGCACACGTCGTGCGTCTAGCCCTGCCGCCCCGAGCAGTTCGTCGAGAAGTTGCCCGGTCGGGCCGCCACCCAGATACAGTGCGCAGACATCGCCACCGAGCGCGTGGATGGCCCGTGCAACGCTAATCCCGCCGCCACCTGCATGATAACGCTCTTCGGTTGTCCGAATTTTCCGTAACGGGCGAACAACCTCGGCAACCGCCGAAATGTCGATCGTCGGATTCAGGGTAAGGGTCACTATCGACTTCACGGGCGGAACCTTCGCGTAGATTATTCGAAGACGGCGGTGCGCCATGCTTCTTCCGTCAGTAACCCGTATTTATCCTTACTAAACGGTCCCGCCACGAGCGGCACCGCTCCGCTGGTGCCTTACCGCCAAAAGATCGGCCACTAAGTGGAGAGACATTGTTCTATTGAGGCAGGCGTTCGTGAGGATGTCGGCTCATGCTGCAAGGGGGCTTACCTGCTCCGTGGACTTGAAGGACAAAGACCGTCCGATTGTCATTTAGGCTGCGTCTAATTGCCGCTCAGAGCCCGTACAATTGCCAGTCAGACCACGTCCAACTGCAACGCTACCGACATCTTCTGGAGCATTTTCGAAACTCGGCCACAGAACGGTTCATGCTGCAGATGTGCCAACCTCGCTCAAGAGTTTGCATTTATAGGCCTGCGGCTCGGTGTCGAAACTGTGCTCAAATCTCCGTACGCTCGGCAAGCGTGATGGCGTCGTCGAAGGTAGCGGACGGTATTCTCAATGTTGCTATGGCCGAGCAAAATTTGCACGGCACGAAGGTTGCCGGTTGCCTTGTAGATAAGCGAAGCCTTGGTCCGGCGCATTGAATGCGTGCCATATTCTGCGACGTTCAGCCCCACCGCGCCCACCCACTCATCGACGAGGCGCGCATACTGGCGCGTGCTCAGGTGCCCCCTGTAGTTCACGCGGCTCGGAAATATGAAGTCGTCTAGCGAGCCACCACGCCGATTAAGCCATGTTAGCAATGTCTTGCGTGCTTCGGTCATGAGTTCGAACTGCACCGGGCGGTTGGTCTTCTGTTGAATAACCGTTGCGCGAGTTCGCAACACACCGCCTGCAACGATGTCGCCAATCTTCATTTTGACGATATCGCAGCCGCGCAACTTGCTGTCGATTGCGAGGTCGAACAGCGCGCGGTCGCGCAATCGCCGATGTTCGTCGAGGTAGAAGCGGATCGCCCAAACATCGCGCGGTTTGAGAGGGCGCTTAGCGCCAACCATGTTTCCAGCATTCCATGGACGTCGTCCGTGCGAGTCTGGATCAAGGTCAGATATGCCAATGACACGACACCTTTTCACCCCAGCTGCCGAAGGCAGACTACAGAAAAAAAGCGACTAAAGAGTTAACGGTGCCATTCGCCAACATTGCTGTCGTTCGTTGACTGCCGCGCTAATCCTAAGAGCAGCCGTTCGTTCATATAGGATCAGCCAGAGCGCATACAGCCAATATTGGTCCGATTGCGAACTGACCGCTTTTAGGAACACTTGCAGGGTTAGCGGACATTCGTCTGGTCGATGAGGTTCGGCAGCTGCCGCCAACATTCCAGACGTTTTCCGCGGCAATTGCAAATGCCGGAAGCTGCCACTCGTTCACATTGGCAACGAAACAAAAAACCCTGCCATCAAGCCAGCGATGTGGGAGCAAGCTTATCCAACGAATTGCCGAGCGCCATGGGCTACCACCATGCGATGAGTATCGATTACTGCTGGGGATATCGGGTCGCGAGATGCGAGGAATATCCATTCGCACCCAATCGCCTCGGCCGTCAGGTCGAGGATCATATAGCCTCGTCGGCTTGTGTCACACCACTGCAACCTCGGGTTTGCTTCGATGAAGTTGCGCGCAATGATCTTTTCGTCGCCGTTAAAACGCTTTTCGATCCCAAGCGACGATACCGCATGACCTGCAAATTCGACGCCCACAGGACTACCCTGATGCGCAAGGTTATAGGCCCACGCATTGTGACTATCACCACTGAGAACAACCAAGTTTGCATTCGCACGGTCCGCACATGAAAGAAGCCTTTCGCGCGCAGCAGGATAACCATCCCACCGATCGAGGCTGAGTGGTAATCCTGCAGCCGAAACACCGGCACTCGCCGCCAGATCGCGCTGCTGATTTTCCGATAATGCAGTTCCGGGCGCGAACCATCCGGCATCGACGATAGGCAGCCGGGTGGGAGACATGATGACCTGTTGCGCAAGAATCTGCCAGGGTTGGCCCGATGCCACTGAGCCTGCGAGGCTGTCAGCGATCTAGCGTTCCTGCTTGGAACCGAGCATCGTGCGCGACGGATCGGCAAGCGGCCCATCGCGAAACCGCGCCAATGTCTCAGCGATTGCTCCCTCTTTCGGCAAGTCGTCATAATCGAGTTGGCGGGTGCGCGCTGTCAGCCGCGTTTCGAGTCGGAACAGCGATGCGAGATTGCCCAGATCATAGCGATCCCAGTTGCGATCGTGCCGCATTGGCAGCCATTCGCGCCACGCCCGCACACCGGCGGCGGATCGCGCTCGCCAATCGCCATCTCCCGCATCATGGTTGCTTGCACCGCCAGCCCAAGCATTATTCGCGGTTTCATGGTCGTCCCAGATCGTGATCATCGGAAACCGGCGGTGCAATTCGACCAGTCCCGGATCGCGCCGATAACTTGCGTAGCGCATCCGATAATCGGCAAGGGCGATCGCTTCGCCAGCGGGAGCAATACCGCTCGCCGCTGCGATGGCGGGAACGGCATCCGACCGGTTGGTCGGCGATTCATAGATATAATCGCCGGTATGGATCAGCAGATCGAGATCGTCGCGTGCCGCAGCATGGGCGTAAGCGGTAAACCAGCCCGACGTTGCGTTCGAACACGAAAACACGCCAATGCGCATGCTGTCGATTGCACCGCTGGGCAGCGTCTTGGTCCGCCCAACGGGTGACGCCGTGCCATCGTCTGCGACAAACCGATACCAGTGCCAACGGCCAGGTTTTAGTCCGGTCGGTCGGGCATGGGCGCACCAGTCGGTAGCCGGCCCTGCCAGTGCCTTTCCGCGCGCGACAATGCGGCTGAAGCTTTCGGTTTCCGAAATTTCGACCCTCAGAGCGCCCGATCCTCCGGCTTTCGGTACAAAGCGCGTCCAGAGGACGATGCTGTCGCGTTGCGGATCGCCACTGGCAACGCTGTGGGTGAAGCCTGTGATGGGCGCCCCCATTTCGCCCAGCCCCCGCGATGCTAGCAACAGGCCCGACAGTGCGGCGGCACCCTCGAAAACGCGACGGCGGGAGATTGGCAATGGCATCTAGGCTTTCCCAACTTGCGAAGAGCCAATGCGCTAACAGTCGCATGTGATAGATTTGCGG
>JANOQL010000030.1:0-3112 GCA_031414835.1 Sphingomonadales bacterium
CCCGATATCGCTGTTGCCCTTGCCCGCACCACCTGTCAGCGGGCGGACGAACCCGGGGAAATCGGCGAGGTTGGCAGACAGGCTCGATGTCTGTTCGACCACCGCAATCGGTGTTGTCAACGAAGCCATCCACAAGACGAAGAATGCGAACTCTCCCCAGCCGCGCCGCAGCCACGGCAAGCAATCGAACACGATGCGGATCGATGCCAGCCCGATCAACGCTGGCGCTGCGACCATCCACAACGCGCGTGTGATCGCCCAGATATTAAGCTCGCCTTCGATCAATCGCCAGCCGAGCACCCAGCCTGCAAGCGTTAGCGTGATCAACACCCCGAGCAACACCGCGACATCGGCCCCGAAGCGTCCAAGCATGATGCCGACCCGCGACGCTGAACTCACTTCTTCGATCTGCCACGGCTGGCCGCGCGTTATGTTAGAGCGGAGATACAGGAATCCGATTGGCAGCAGCAGCGTCGAGACCACAATCCCCAGCCAGACACCAAGCACAGGAGACGTCAGCACCGGTAATTGCTCGCCAACAGCAATGGCAACGCCGCGCCCTTCTTCGTCCGAAATCATATAGCGTGCGCCGATGGGGGCGATCAGCAAGATACCCCAGAGCCCCGGACTGCGCGCATAGCGCAACAGGCTGGTGAGCAACGACGAACGCGCGGCCGCGACTGCGCTCATTGCATCAGCGCCTTACCGTCGGCCACGCGCAATACCGCAACGGCTTCGGTTTTGAGATCGTCGGCAAGGTGCGTCGTCATCACGATTACCGCATCTGCAGCGCGCGCCAGTATCAGCCCGCACACCGCCCGCGCAGTCTCACCATCGAGCTCGGCGGTCGGTTCATCGAGCGCAATCAGTCTTGGTGCGCCCAGCATCGCTTGCGCAAAAATCAGCCGCCGCCGCATCCCGCCTGAATAGGTCGAAATCTTCCGGTTGATATCGGGGTGAAGCCCGATCGCATCTGCGATGGCACCGAATTGCGCATCGGCCTGCGCCTGATCGAGCCCTTTTAACGCCGCGATGTGCCGGATGAACTCACGCCCCGTCAGATCATCGGGCAGATCTACGGCTTGCGGAGCATAGCCCAGCACCTGCCGCAGCGCCCTTCGCGCGCCCGGAAGCGGCACACCGTCCCAAGTGATCGTCCCCGCGTTCGGCTTTTCTGCAGTTGCAATCAGCCGCAGCAGAGTCGATTTGCCCGCCCCGCTCGGCCCCACAAGAAGTGTGATCCCCGCTCCGAAGTCATAGCTGACATCGTCGAGTATAGCCTTGCGGCCATAGGATTTGCAGAGTGAGGAAATCGTGAGCATAGCCATAACCAGTGTATTATGTCGATAATACAGTGGTGACAAGCAGTTTTGCACGCTTCGTCGCACGCAGCGGAACGCACTTGAAGTCCCCAAGTTCTGCGGGTCTCAACGCGTAAAGGAGGACGACCATGCACACCCAAACCATTCACAACGATCACGACACGACCGCCAGCGGCCATATCGACCTGATCGCGTCGGATCGCGTCGAAGGCACTGCGGTTTATGACCGTCGGGGCGAAAAACTCGGCACGATCGCCCGAGTGATGATCACCAAAACAACCGGACAAGTCGAATATGCCGTGCTCGCATCGGGCGGCCTGTTTGGCATGGGTGCCAAATATTATCCGCTGCCGTGGAACCTGCTCGATTATGACAAGAGCAAGGGGGGCTATGTCGTCTCGATCGACGAACAGCAGATCACAGATGCACCGTCTTATGACGATGAGGGCAAGCAGCCTGAATATACTGACGATTATCGCCAACGCGTCTTTTCATATTACGGCATGCCCTATTAAAGTCGGGCATCTGCCAACCAAATATCAACCCAATCCTGCCATGGGTGTGCGCGACAATCGTTCAAGAGTGCACCCATGGCCGTTATCGTTTTCAGTCAGCCGGTTTCCTTTCCCATCGCGCCGCTGCGCGAAATGCTCACCAAATATTTCGATAGCTATAAATGGCGGTGCGGCGAAAACGATACTGGCGCGCGTGAACAGATGGGCACGCATTCGCCGTCGGACGTCATCATGGGCCGCGCGGACGATGATCTGGTAATGATCCCGTTGAAGGCGCGGCTGGGACGCTTGTCGGCAGACGCTCCGCCGCACGAATGGTCGCTCGAAATCGGCACACCCACGACTGACAGCAGCAGACTTGCGGACCGGATGACGGTTCTGGTGTGCAGCGTGTTGATGATCCCTGACGAACATCACGCCCGATGCCAGCTGGTCGATGGCGGCGCGTGGCTATCGGCGGAGGCAATCGTCGATGCGCTGAAACAGGTAGGCAACGGCACAGCGTTGGCCGATATCGGAGGCACCACCACGTCAGTCCCTGCGTCGCGCTATGCCGATATGTCCGCCAACCAGGCGATGGTCATGGCCAGCACCGAAGAAACGATTGCGCGCATCCTCCACGAACAGGGCATGGGCGACATGGCCGAAGGCATGGGGTTTACCCAGCCGCCGCCCTTTACCGGCGAATTGCCGCAGGCGAACAAGCTGCCGACCTTGGTCTTGCTCTCGACCGATCCGCTGTTCATCGACTGGGCGAAAACCGCCGAAATGCTGCGCGCTGTCGATGCCGAGGGAGACTGGCAGGCGACACCGGACGGACCGACCAGCGGCCGCCTGACCGGTCGTGGCGCCACCGTCACGATCAGCAGCGCCAATCAGCCATTGCCGGAATATCTGATGACGCAAGGGCTGGCGCGCGAACATTTCCTGACGGCCGATATGCGCGCCGATATGATGCGCCACCGCGCGTGGACCGCGTTCGAAATCGCGCTCGACACCGACGAAGCCGGGTTCATCGACACGCGCCAGACCGCCAAAGCCGTATCCATGGCGATGGCACCGCTGGTGACCAATCCGTCCTGCGTTGGCATGTTCAACGCCGGGCTTGGCGTCGCCCGGCCCGCAGCGCGCGTCCGCGATTCGATTGCCGCGCTGCTCGATAACGAAGTGCCGATCGGTGTCTGGATCTGGGCTGCCCCAGATTCCCCCGTCACCGATGCGGTCTCGATTTCGACCAGCGGGATGCGTCCGTTCGTCGGCTATGAAGTCGAATGC
>JANOQL010000031.1:0-6058 GCA_031414835.1 Sphingomonadales bacterium
ATGACCAGCACCCGATCTTCGGGATCGACCAGGCTCAGGATCGACGGCCCAACCCGCTCCCCATAGACCAGCCGATGATACACTTCGTCGGCAATCAGCCAAATGCCGAGTTCCCGCCCCAGATCGATCAGAGCGCGCTGCGTATCGCGGTTGACGATGGCGCCTGTGGGGTTGCCCGGCGAAGCGAAAAAGATCGCCTTGGTCCTTTCGTCGCATTTTGCGCGAACCTTATCGACGTCGAGCGTCCAGCCGCCCGATCCCAGATCCATCCGCACCGAACGCACTTCACCGCCAACAACCTGGACGATGCCGCCGATATTGGGCCAGACGGGATCGATGACGATCACATTATCACCCTGATCGACCAGCATTTCCACAGCGAGCATGATCGCAGGCATTCCGCCAGACGTCACCGTGATCCGGTCATGCTCGATGGGCGTGCCGAGCAAACCTGTGTGATATTTGGAAAGGCCTTCGCGCAATTCCGGGATGCCGTTCTGGTATGAATAAAAGGTATGACCGTCACGGATTGCCTGATGCGTTGCGTCACCTACGAACGCAGGGGTCGCAAGATCGCCTTCGCCGAACCATAGCGGAATAATCCCGCTGGTCTTATCGAGCGCGTGTTTGGCAAGGTTCGAGATGTTTTCGAGAGGAATGCGCCCGATCTGGCCGCGAATGTCGCTCACTGCGCCATCAGAAAATGATCCATTATTCATATCTATTCTTTCGACAAGGCCAGTGAGAGAGACGCGGACATCGCTTCACGAGCGAGACGGAGGTCGGTTTCGGCAACGACAAAGGCAAACCCTTGCCCAAGGCGCGCTTTTGCCGCTTCGGGACTGGCGGTGAAAATCCCGCATGGCACGCCGGCTGCGCGACACGCGCTGAAAATAGTCTGGATTGCAGCCTCGATGTCTGCACCAGTGCCCAGCGACAGCGACAAGTCTCCCGTGCCGATAAAGATCATGTCGATGCCGGGCACCGCCACGATATCAGCAACATTATCCAACCCCGGTCGGGTCTCGATCATCACCGACACGAGAATATTCTGACGACAGCTTTCAAGGTAAGCTGTGAGATTGGCGAGTGGACGAACGCCGCCGCCGGATCGTTCCCCCCGCGGTGGATATTGCGATGCCGATACGGCGCGCGCGGCCTGTTCAGCGGTCTCCACCAGCGGCACGATGACGCCTTGCGCGCCGGCGTCGAGTGCGAAGCCAATCGATGCAGCGTTGTTATCTGCAACACGTACCAACGATGTGGACGCGTGCGCAATCATCCCCAACGCCGCATGGGTCGATCGCACATCCCAAAGCCCATGCTGGGCATCGAGAACAATGGCATCGGGGGCGGCTTCTGCGGCAATTTCTGCCAAGGCTTCGGACCCGAGACTGAGCCAGACGCACGCCACTTGCTGACCAGCGCGCAGTTTGGCCAAGGCCGTGTTGCTGAACATGTCTAACCTGTCCCCAATTTTTGCCGGATTTCGGCGAGAGCGCCAATCATCAGATGATTTTCTGCATCGGTGCCGATTGTGATCCGTAAACATTCGCGCAAACCGGGAATGGGAAGAGCGCGGACGAGAATGCCGCGTGCCGTCAAATGCTGGTCGAAACCGGTGGCGATGTCTTCGCTGGGAAATCTGACCAGCAGAAAATTGGCACCACTGGGCGAAACCTCAAATCCAAGCTCCACTAACGCACGCCCGATCTTCTCTCTGGCAGCTGTATTGTGCGCAACAGCGCGCTCAAGCCATTGCGTATCGTCGAGCGCTGCGCACGCCGCCGATTGTGCCGGATGCGATACGCCGAATGCCGGCATCAAACGCCTGATAGCGGACAAAATAACAGGGCTGGCGGTTGCCCAACCCACGCGCAACGACGCCAAGCCATACGCCTTTGAAAATGTGCGGGTGACGATCACGTTCGGAGCTTTTGCTGCCAATGGCAGCGCGGTTCTGTAACTTCCCGGCGGCGCATATTCGGCATAGGCTTCATCGAGCATCAGCACGACGTTGTGCGGCAAGGCAGCATGGAGCCGTTCGACATCGTCTCCTGATATCCAGCTGCCGGTTGGATTATTGGGGTTGGCAAGGCACACCAGCCGCGTGCGATCCGTGATCGCCGCAAGGATGGCATCGCAATCGATGGCATCGCCTTTGGCCGCTGCGGCAACTGGCTTTGCACCGTTGCGCAAAGCACCAATTGGATATCCGATGAAGCCTTTTGCACAATAGACCACCTCATCGCCGGGGCCGGCAAAGGCCTGAAGGGTGAGGCCGATCAACTCCTCCGATCCATTGCCGCACACGATAGTGTCTGCGGACAGCTTGTGCAGTGCGGCAATCTTGGTGCGGAGTGCAAATGCGCTGCCATCGGGGTAACGATGCAATTCGCCGACGGCTTGCCGATACGCTGCCTCGGCATCGGGGCTTGCCCCCAACGGGTTTTCGTTCGATGATAATTTGGCAAATGCCGCCCCACCGTCAACATCGGAGCGGCCCGGCGTATAGACCGGCACATGGTCCAGCCATGGCTTTGGCTGGGGAGTTAGGTTCGCGTCCAATGTCATGGCTTTGCCTTGGTTCATGTGAGTCAGAGCGTGCGCCTGAGGGCCGCAAAAATCGTATCGAACAGCTTTGGCCCCGATTGCATCAGCCCGTCGACCTGGCTGCGGACGTTGGCGAGAACTTTGGCATCGGGCTGTATTTGTGGCCGCCCAGTCGAGCCTGCCGCGATCTGGATTTCGCAGGCCTTTTGCGCCGCGAACATCCAGGCCAGCGCCTCTCCAATCGTTCGGCCTACGCTCAATAATCCGTGGTTGCGCAAGACCAGCACCGAATTGCTGCCCAGCGCCGATACGATCCGCGCCTGCTCTTCCACCTCGGTCGTGATCCCCTCGAACGGGTGATAGCCAACCCGGCCCTGAAGCTGCATCGCCTGAAAATTATTCGGCACAATGCCATCTTCCAGCTGCGATACCGCCATTCCCGCGATGGTATGCGTGTGCATGACGCACAGCGCATCCGGGCGATTGGCATGGATTGCGGCATGAATGATGAACCCTGCCGGATTTACCGCGTAAGGCGTCGGCGATACCGGTTCCCCCATCAAATCGATTTTCACCAGGTTTTGAGGCGTTACCTCTTCGAAAAGCAAGCCGAAGGGATTGATGAGGAAGTGGTGATCCGGCCCGGGAACCCGAACCGTGATGTGGTTGAAGATCAGTTCGGTCCAGCCCCATTTGGCAAAAAGGTGATACGCGTCGGCCAGCGCAGCCCGCAATTCGGCTTCGGTTTCGATTCCCGAGGGCGGCGCAATGTCGAACGTCACGATATTTTCGGAACTTTCCACAGCACTCGTCCTCAGATATTGGTTGCAGGAGCGGACAGCTTTGCAGCGATCAGATTGTCGAACACATCGAGGATAGGCGTTGAAACGCGTGTCCATTGCGCTATTTCGCGCACCGCGCCGAGCAGCGGGGACAATTCGAGCGGCCGCCCTGCCTCGAAATCCTGAAGCATCGACGTTTTGTGATGGCCAACCGATGCCGCGAGCTTCAGACGTTCGGGTTGTGTCATCGCAGGCGCGATCTCAATCGATGTCCCAACAGCGTCGATTTCGGCCATCGCGCTCGTTAGAATTGCCGACAAATTGGGGTGTTCGGCCATATGCCTGATCGTCGCGCCGGTGATCACGGACAGCGGATTTACAGCGGCATTGCCAACCAGCTTTGCCCACAGCGCTGCACGAATATCGGGCACGACGGGCGTTTCAAAACCGGCCTTCGCAAACAATTGTGCAACCGCAGCCGCATGATGATCATCTGGTCGCGGATTGCCGAAAACGATACGATTGCCGCTGATGTGACGCACCGTGTTGGAGGCGACCAGTTGCGCCGCTGGAAACAGGACGCAGCCAACAAGCGGCTGGCGCCTGAGCCCGGCCGCAATATCCCCATCAGGGTCTACGCTCGTCAACGCTTCCGCTGGCGGGGCCAATTTCTGCCCCTCGAAAAACCACCACGGTACGCCATTCACCGCTGTAAGGATGATCGTATCCGGGGCTAGCAAAGGTCGTATCTGTTGCAGCGTTCCCGAAACTGCGTGCGCTTTGACCGCCAGAATGATGAGGTTTTGTGTACCAAGCACGGTCGGATCGGTTTCCTGCCGCACAGCGACAGCAAATTCCCCAGCTTCATCGATCACATGGATCGGCTGCTTTCGGCTTGGAAGCGACGCGCTGTTCCGAACCAGTAGCGAAACATCGCAACCCGAACGGGCAAGCCGCGCGGCCAGGAGCGAACCTATCGCACCGGCACCTACAATCGTGGCGATCACGTCACGCCCATGCAGGCAGGATGGTTTTTCCGCGCATGAACCCATAGAAAGCGTGACGGCGCAGATTGCTATCATGATCGCGCATCGCTTGTATCGCCAGCGCAGCTATCGGGTAGCGGCCTATGCGTCAGCCACGATTTGATCGAACATATCGGTGATCGGCCGCATCCTGCTTTCGCCGACCAGCGTATCCGATGGGCGTTCGCCAAATCTCAGTCTGTAATCCGACGAAAACCGGCTCAAATGGCCATAGCCAACGCTAAGCGCGATGTCTGTGATGACGCCGCCTTCGACAGATGCCCGGCGCAGGCTTTCTCGGGCGCGGTCCAGTCGGACAGCTTTGAGGAATGCCATCGGCGTTGTGGCGCGCCATCGCTGAAACCCGTAAAACAGCGATCGGCTGCTGACCCCCGATGCAGCGACAATATCAGCCATCGTGATGGGTTCGGCCAGCCTTTCGCCGATGAAAGCCTCAACCCGGCGGATGTAGAATGGTGCGACCTCTTGCCGCTGCCGGTCGATTTCGAGCGAGTAGTTATTGGGCATCGCCCGCAACAATGTGACCAGCAAAGACCGCTCGAACTGGCGCGCGATGCGCCAATGCCCCGCAGCTTCGCGGCCACCCATATCCAATAGGCTGAGTTCCACCATCCGCGTCAAAAGCTGAACATTGCTGCCAGATTGGGGGGCCCCCACAAAACGAACGGGCTCGACCAGCGGGTGGCCTAACTCTTCTGCCAAAACCTCGGCCAAAGTATCGGCACTGACGCAGATGATGATTTGCACAAATGAGCCATTGTAGCGTTTCTTGCTTGGCTCACCCGGATTATTGGCAAAGGCCTGCTCGGCCGAGGCCACGAAACTTTGCGTATCGCGGCTGTATTCGCACTTGCCCTCGAGCGGCAATTTGACTGTGTAATAGTTGAACCCATCCGGGTGGCAGATTTCGAAGGGATGCCCGCAATCGATTTTCACGATTTCGATGCGAACCCGCCCGATATGGATGCCTTCGTGCATAAGCGAGAAATGCGGGGCCATTCGAAACGATCGCAATTCCAGACCTTCATAGTGCTGACGGATATAATCGGACCCGTCGAGCAAGCTGTCGGTGCGGAAACGGCGCGTGCCTGCACCCGAACGGAAAATATCATCGGCGGTGATCAGCGAGAGCATAGCCATGCAGCTAATCACAGGCTTCCAAAATGGGCAAACAAAATGCGGCGCGCGTGCAGTTCATCGCATGAACATTCCGCCGTTGATGTCCCATGTGGCGCCTGTCACATAGGCCATGTCCGCACGGGCAAGCAGCGCAACCGCTGCTGCAACTTCGCCGGGATTGCCCAAATGTTTGACAGGGATCATGGCTTCGAGCGCAGCGACTCGTTCCGGAGGGAACGCCGCTCGCACCGCCGGGAAATCGAGCGCGCCCGGCGCCACCGCATTGACTGTCACGCCCGAAGCGCCAAATTCGCGGGCGAAGTATTTGGTCAGCAAGATCACGCCTGCCTTCGACGCGGCGTAGTGTGCACCGGCAACGGTTCCGCCCATTTGCCCGGCTTGCGAGCTGATGTTGATGATGCGACCCGAACCACGCGCCGTCATATGAGCGCCGATCACCTGGCATCCGAAAAACGGTCCGCGCAGATTGACTGCCATCACCGCATCGAACTCGTCTGCTTCGATGTCCATGACAGGCGTCGTGAGCGTCAGCGCTGC